>CAZDTB010000082.1:3241-13602 GCA_964508075.1 uncultured Planctomycetales bacterium | reverse complement strand
GTCCGCTCGCGCACCTGGCGACCACGGGGCGTGCAGAAGATCCGGTCGCCGGTGCGAGACCTTGACTGCAGCATTGCCCGAACCCGGTCCGTCATGGGCACCGTTCGGTCGGCCTTGTCCTTGGGACGCCAGTGTGATTTGATCCGAACGTGGATCAATCCGAGGCTGAAATCCACGTCTGTCCATTCAAGCTGCTCCACCTCTCCTATTCGCAGGCCGGTGTCGACGAGTAAGGTGATCACGTCCTTCAGCACTCCTTCGGCGGCGTCGAGCATCGCGCCGACCTGCTTGCGCGTGTACACGTAAGGACGGGGCTTCGGAACTCGGAACGCCTTGACTTTGGACGCGACGTTCTCTTTGCAGCATCCGTGTCGTACAGCGTAGCTGAGGAGACTGCTGATGGCCGCCATGTCCCCGTCGATCGTCTTGTGGTCGCGGCCCTGCTCTAGCCGGAATTGTCGGAACGTTTCGAGCAGCGCGACATCGATTTGCGCGAGATACTTCACCGAGGGACGCTGGCGAAAAGATTCCTGAAAAGCCCGGAGCGCGCTGCGGTAGCGCCGCACCGTCGACCGTGCGTTGCTTGTCTGGAGTTGCTGATGGTCCAGGAATTCCCGGATCGTCCTGTCGATCGGGATGCGTCCGTCTACGATTCCCATTTCTCCGCGCACCAGGCGCGCGTTCTCGTTCGTCGCCCAGTCGATCGCGATCTTCTTGGAGCGCGTACGGATGGATTTTCGGATGCGCCGGTTGCCGGCCCGGTAGTCAGCGTACCAGATACCGTTCGGGTGTTTGAAAACCGTGACGTTTCCGAGGTTTACGGTATCCAGTCGTTGTTGCGAGGTCGTGCGGCTCATGACTGGGCCCTCTTCCGTCAAACCACGTCACGGGCCTGGCGTCCGGGGTGCGCGCGCCGCTGAATCCACTCGTCGATCACCTTGGCGTCAAAGTAGATCCGGCGTCCCAGTTTGACGAAAGGGATATAGCGGGTGAGCACCCAGTGGCGGAGCGTGCCAACCGGGACCCGCAATCGCTGGGCGAGTTCCTGCATCGTTAGCAATCTGTCTATGCAAAAGCCCGGCTCATTTGGCTTGGTCATTCGGGTTCTCCTATAGGGTTTTGGGCAACTTCTTGGCGGGTTCTTTGCGGGTGGCGTGATGACAGGGTCCGCGTCTCCGGCGGCGCAGTCGGCGACGTGTCGTTCGCTACTCTGCCCCACGCTGGGGCAGAGTTGCGTTGTGCTACGCGCCGGCCGCGTTCCGTCGTGTTGGACCTCGCCAGCACGCAGCTTGGGAGACTCTCGATGGCGGTGAGTTCACGCCACTGCCGCGCTTGCCGTTTTGTGACTTCCAGCCGGCGGCCGACTGCCAACCGGTGCAGTGCCGTGCACTGTGAGACGAAGCTGGTAGGAGCGTTGGATCTTCGTAGTCATCGTCGCAGACCCACTCGTACTCCGCGGCGCCGGGCACCTGGAGCATCACCCCCAGCGCCGAGAAGTAGACGCCCAGCCGCAGGACGTCGCGGGCCAGCTCGGCCGTCCACATTTGGAAGACCATCGGCAGCCGGTCGCTGCCGCGCACGTCGGTGTCGAGCGAGAGCAGCTTGTCGCCGTCCTCGATGGTTCCTCTTTGCAGCATCGTTCATCTCCCCCTTTCTTGTGGCACAGGCTTCCAGCCTGTGAATCCCGCGCCCGCCGCCCCGCGCGCACCGATCGCGGCGCCTGCCCCTTCGTGGCGGAGCCTGCCCTGACGGGGCAGGCGCCCAGGCCGCTCTCTCGTATCGGCCAGAATGGCCCAGGCCGATTGAAGAACTTGTGCAGAACTGCTCAAGATGGCGGCCAGCGCCGGTTGGAAAGGTCGTTTCAGCAGAGGGAAGGCCGACGGTACGCTGTTCCCGTCGCCGTTTAATATCGGGCGTCCGCGGCTTACAGGCGCCGACCGCAAGCAGAAGCAAACAGAAGCCATGCCCCGCGCTTCCCGTGCCGATACAAAGCCAAGACGTGGTGCATAGTGCCATATCGGGGCGTGGCCGCGCGCTGAGCGCGTGTCCCGGGACTTGCCCCAATGGCAGCGTTTGCTTGGGCACGCGCCAAAGGAGTATGAGCGATGCGAATCACACACTTCCTGCTGCTGACGATCTTAGCCGCGGCGATCACCTCCGGTTGCAACCGCGATTGGGTGAAGGAGCTGGGGCTCGTCTCCTTCGCAGGGTATCAGCTTCGCCCGCCGGGCGGTGAGACGATCGGCGTCCTGGCCCTGTTCTCGAAGCAGCCCATCTCTCCCGACGAGGATGCCCTGCTGGAAAGTCTGGGGAACACGGTGGCCCAGGTGGTCCAGAAGGCCCGAGCCGAGGAGGCGCTCGACGCCGCCCACCGGCGGCTCGTTGACGCCTCTCATCAGGCGGGGATGGCGGAGGTGGCGACGGGCGTGCTGCACAACGTGGGCAACGTGCTCAACAGCGTCAACGTCTCGGCCTCGATCGTCGCCGATAAGGTGCGTCGATCCGAAGTGTCCAGCCTGGCCAAGGCGGCCGACTTGCTGGGCGGGCACGCCGACGACTTGGGGACGTTCCTCGCCGAAGATGAGCGCGGCAAGCACCTGCCGCGCTTCCTCACCGCGCTAGCCGAGAGCTTGACTGGCGAACAGGCTGTCGTTCTCAAAGAGCTCCAATCGCTCACCGACCGCATCGAGCACATCAAGACCATCGTCAGCATGCAGCAGTCTTACGCCGGCGGCGCCGGCCTGGTCGAGTCGGTCTCGCTCGGCGACCTGCTCGAGGATGCCTTGAGGCTCAACACGTCGTCCTTCCTGCGTCACTCGATCCGGGTGGAGCGCGACTACGCCGAGCTGCCGCCGGTCGAGATCGAGAAGCAGAAGCTGCTGCAGATCCTGCTCAACCTGGTCAGGAACGCCAAACACGCGCTGGCCGACTGGCCCGGGCAGGACCGGCGGCTGACACTGCGGATCGCCGCCAGCGAGGACGACCGTGTGCGCATCGACGTGGCCGATAACGGCGTGGGGATTCCCGCCGAGAACCTGACGCGAATCTTCGCCCACGGGTTCACGACCAAGAGAGAGAGGCGGACGCGGCTTTGGGCTGCACCACGGTGCTCTGTTGGCCAAGGAGATGGGCGGCTCGCTGACCGCCCACAGCGACGGGCCGGGTAAGGGCGCGACCTTCACCCTCGAACTGCCGACGACGGCGGCGGAGGTGACCAGATGACCAATGACAACGGCAGCAAGAGTCGACGAGTTACGGTTTCCGTGACAGTCGTAGCGATGTTGGTGGTGGTCGCGCTTACACTCTGTTTCGCCGTCGCGCAGTACGGAGAAGTAAGTGAGGACACGACGGCGAACAGGGAACTCCTCGTTTATTGCGGCATCACGATGATCAAGCCGATGTCGGAGATCGCCCGGGTGATCGAGGAGCAGGAGGGCTGCAAGATCATCATCACCAAGGGGGGCTCGGGCGACCTGCTGCGGGCCATCAAGGTCAACAAGCTGGGCGATCTTTATCTGCCCGGCTCGGATTCCTACATCAAGACCTGTCTTGAGGAGGGCCTGGTGAGCGAGACGGTCCATGTCGGATACAACAAGGCCGCCGTCATGGTCCAGAAGGGAAACCCCAAAGGCATCACAAATAACCTGGGGAATCTGGCCAGCCCGGACTACTACGTCGTCATCTGCAATCCGAACAGCGGAAGCATCGGCCGGGAGACCAGGAAGATCCTGGAGCGCAAGGGGATCTTTGATGAGGTGGCCAGGAACGCCGTAAAGCTGACGACCGATTCGAAAGAGCTGGTCAACGTTCTGAGGAACAAGGAGGCGGACCTGGTTGTGAACTGGTACGCGACGTCAACCTGGCCCGAGAATCGAGCGTATGTGGATGTGCTGGGCGTCGACGAGCAATACGCATCGAAGAAGAAGCTCGTGCTGGGCCTGCTCAGCTTCTCCAAACACCCGGACATCGCCAGGAAGTTCATGGCGTATGCCGCTTCCGAGAAGGGCAGAGCGCTGTTTAAGCAATACGGTCTGTTTGACGTTGAGTAGCCGATCCGGAGCCGGGACATGACCCGAACAAACCTGCTGCGGAATCTCAGGGAACCGATCACCAGGAAGATCGTCCTGCTGGTGGTGCTTTTCTTCGGGGCACTGGAGCTGCTGTTCGGGCAGTACCACCTCGGGCAGGTGTACACTGCGAGGTGCAAGCAGCGCCTCGAGAATCAGTACGCCAAGCGGTCCCTGGGAGGGGTCATGCGGAGGGGCCTCATACAGGCTGAGTTCGCTGTTCACGGACTGGCGGACGAGAGTGACGCCAGGAATGTTCGGGTCGCTCGCGTCGAGGTGTTGAGGCAGATCGAATCCGTGGAACGTGCCCTGACGGTTTTGTCCAACGGCGGCATCTACGAGAGCGTCATACGCACCAACCTCGTGAACACCGACGAGTATCGGGAAGCGATTTCCTATACGAAGGACCGGAATGAAGGCATCGTTATCGAGGCTATCGAGCTGGTCCCCCAGCTGGCGGACCTGGAACGCGAGGTCGATGAATTGGTGGACATCGTGCGGAAGCGGATAGCCGCGAAGGACGACACCAGCCGCCAGGCGCTCAGCGACCTGATCGCCCTGCACAGGAAGGAAGCGGAAGCGACGCTTCTGCGATCCAGGGAGACCGTGAACAGGATCTACTCCGACACCAACCAACAATTGGCCGCCATCGAGCGCAGGAGCAGGGAAGTGACAGCCCGCGTCCAGCTTGTTTCCTATGTGACGGCCGGCGTTCTCGGCGCCGTTTGCGTGCTTGTCGCCGGGATCACGCTGCGGCAGGCCGTCGGCATCCTCGAGGAGCGCAAGGGACTCCTCGGCGACCTGCGCAAGCACCGCGACCGCCTGGACGAGCTGGTCACGGTACGCACCTCCGAACTAGTAGAGGCCAACCAACAACTTCAACAGGAAGTCACCGAGCGCAGGCAGGCCGAGGAGGCGCTGCGGGAAAGCGAAGGGCGTCTGAAGGCCTTATTGAATGCCAACCCAACTGGAATCGTGGTTATCGACGCGGAAACACATGAGATCGTCGATGCCAATCCTGTTGCTGTCAGTATGATCGGTGCTTCAAGAGAGCAGGTCCTTGGTCGTAAGTGTCACAAGTACATCTGCTCGGTTGAGTCCGGAGAATGTCCGATTACCGACCTGGGACAAGAAGTGGACAATTCAGAACACGTGCTCATTAAGGCTGACGGTGAGGAGGTGCCGATTCTCAAGACCGTGGTCTCAATCGTCCTCGACGGCCGCAAGTGTCTCCTGGAAAGCTTCATCAACATCGCCGAGCGTAAGCAGGCGGAAGAGGCGTTGCGGGAATCCGAGGAACGGCACCGGGTCATCACTGAGGCCGCCCAGGATGCCATCATCACGGCGGACGCCGAGGGCAACATCCGGTTCTGGAATCCCGCCGCGGAGAAGATCTTCGGGTTCACTGCTGCGGAGGCCATCGGCAAGAACATGATGGATCTCATTGTCCCGCCACAGTATCACGAAGCCAAGCGGAAGGGGCTGGCCGAGTTTGGGCGGACCGGCTACGGGGCCGTCATCGGGAGGACGCTGGAGCTGACCGCCCTGCGCAAGGACGGCAGCGAGATTCCCATTGAACTCTCCGTTTCAGACTACCAAGATCGGGAGGGGTTTCGGGGTGTCGCCTTGATTCGCGACATCACCGGGCGCAATCAAGCAAGCGTAGAACTGGAAAGAGCACACGCGGGAACCAAGCAGTTGCTCGAAGCGATCCCGTCGATACTGGTCGGCGTTGATGCTGACGGCAGGGTGACCACCTGGAACAGTGCGGCGGAGCGTGTGTTGGGCATTGCAGCGGAGCGGGTGGTTGGCCGGTTGTTTCACGACTTGAGGGTCGAGTGGGATCGCGCCGCCGTCGCGCGAGGCGTCTCAGAATGCTGCGCCAACAGTAAGGTGACGCACCTGGATGACATACGTTTCAAGCGCACCGACGGCACGGATGGGTTCCTCGGTATCTCCCTGAATCCTGTGATTGCCGGTAGAGACGCAGATGGCAGTTTTCTCCTTTTCGCGGCAGATATCACGCAGCGGAAGATTCTCCAGGTCCAGTTGACGCAGGCCCAGAAGCTGGAATCGATCGGGCAGTTGGCTGCCGGCATCGCCCACGAGATCAACACGCCGACGCAGTTTGTCGGCGACAACACGCGCTTTCTCCAGGATGCCTTTGGGGACCTGCAAGGCTTGCTGGCCAAGTATGAGCGGTTGGCGGAGGCCAGCCGAACCGGGTCGGTGACGCCCGAAATCCTGGCCGACGTGGACGCGGCGGCGAAGGAGGCGGACCTGGACTATCTCAACGAGCAGGTTCCCCTGGCGATCGCGCAGGCGCTGGAGGGAATTGGGCGCGTGGCAAACATCGTGCGGGCCATGAAGGACTTCTCGCATCCCGGCGGCGAGGGAATGGAAGTCGTTGACCTGAACCGGGCCATTGAGAGCACGATCACGGTGGCCCGGAACGAGTGGAAGTATGTGGCGGAGATGGTGACGGACTTCGATCCTGCTCTGCCATTCGTGGTTTGCCAGATTGGCGACTTCAACCAGGTGATCTTGAACATCGTCATAAATGCCGCCCACGCCATCGCCGATGTCGTCGGGGACGGCGCCGCGGGCAAAGGCACGATCACGGTCAGCACCCGCCGTGACGGCGACTGGGCCGAGATCCGCATCCGCGACACCGGAACCGGCATAGCCCCGGAGCATCGCTCCAAGGTGTTCGACCATTTCTTCACCACCAAGGAGGTGGGCCGAGGAACCGGTCAGGGCTTGGCGATAGCGCACGCCGTGATAGCCGAGAAGCACGGCGGCACCATTACCTTTGAGACCGAAACGGGCAAGGGAACGACTTTTGTCATTCGCCTGCCAATCCAGCCCGAATTGGCCACCCCAAAGGAGACGCCCCAGCATGAAGCGGCGTACTCTCTTCGTTGACGACGAAGGTACTTGTGGAGGACGAGCTGTCCATGCGTTTACTTGTCGCTGATGACGACCGTGCGACCCAAACTATGCTCAAATCGCAGCTTGAGAGGGGCGGTCACGAGGTCGTGCTCGCATCTGACGGTTATGAGGCCTGGAGGGTGCTGCAGAGGGCCGACATCTGCCTTGCGGTGTTGGACTGGAACATGCCCGGAATGACCGGCGTGGAAATCTGCCGCCGACTCCCGCAACTGGGGCGTGCGGTCTACATCATTGTATTGACCGCCGAAGAAGGGATCACCAGTACCACAATGGCTCTCGACGCTGGCGCCAGCGACTACATCAACAAGCCTTGGAGCAGCGACGTGCTGCTGGCCCGCGTGAATGTCGGCGTTCGGACCGTCACACTTCAATCGCAGCTGGCACAAGCCCAGAAACTGGAGTCGATCGGGCAGTTGGCTGCCGGCATCGCTCACGAGATCAATACGCCTACGCAATTCATCGGCGACAACACGCGCTTCCTCCAGGATGCATTTGGGGACTTGCGGGGCCTGCTGGTCAAGTACGCGCAGTTGGCCGAGGCCGGTCGAACCGGGTCGGTGACGCCCGAAATCCTGGCCGACGTGGACGCGGCGGCGAAGGAGGCGGACCTGGACTATCTCAACGAGCAGGTTCCCCTGGCGATCGCGCAGGCGCTGGAGGGAATTGGGCGCGTGGCAAACATCGTGCGGGCCATGAAGGACTTCTCGCATCCCGGCGGCGAGGGAATGGAAGTCGTTGACCTGAACCGGGCCATTGAGAGCACGATCACGGTGGCCCGGAACGAGTGGAAGTATGTGGCGGAGATGGTGACGGACTTCGATCCTGCTCTGCCATTCGTGGTTTGCCAGATTGGCGACTTCAACCAGGTGATCTTGAACATCGTCATAAATGCCGCCCACGCCATCGCCGATGTCGTCGGGGACGGCGCCGCGGGCAAAGGCACGATCACGGTCAGCACCCGCCGTGACGGCGACTGGGCCGAGATCCGCATCCGCGACACCGGAACCGGCATAGCCCCGGAGCATCGCTCCAAGGTGTTCGACCATTTCTTCACCACCAAGGAGGTGGGCCGAGGAACCGGTCAGGGCTTGGCGATAGCGCACGCCGTGATAGCCGAGAAGCACGGCGGCACCATTACCTTTGAGACCGAAACGGGCAAGGGAACGACTTTTGTCATTCGCCTGCCAATCCAGCCCGAATTGGCCACCCCAAAGGAGACGCCCCAGCATGAAGCGGCGTATTCTCTTCGTTGACGACGAGCCCCACGTCCTGGACGGACTGCGGCGTATGCTGCACGCCGAGCGGGACCGCTGGGAGATGAGCTTCGTTGATGGCGCGCGTGCGGCCCTGGACCAGATGCGCGCGGCCAGTTTCGACGCCGTGGTGTCGGACGTGAACATGCCGGGCAAGGACGGTTTCGCGCTTCTGGTGGAGATGCGTACGGACGAGCGAACCCAGGATGTTCCGGTCATTATCCTGACGGGGCGGTACGAGGGCGACATCAAGCGACGGGCCCTGGATCTGGGGGCCACGGATCTCCTCAGTAAGCCGGTCGACCCGCAAGACCTGATCGCGCGGCTCCGCAACGCGATTCGTCTGAAGGAATATCAGGATGAGCTCAAGGCCCAGAACGTGATTCTCGAGCTGAAAGTCGAGCAGCGAACAGCGGAGCTGGCGGACTCGCGCCTGGACATCATCTGGCGCCTCGGCAAGGTGGCCGAACATCGTGACGAGCAGACGGGTAACCACGTCGTGAGGGTGGGCTGCTATTGTCGCGTCATCGCTGAGACGCTGGGTGCGGACCACGAATTCGTGGAGATGCTGCTGCTGACCAGCCCTCTGCACGACATCGGTAAGATCGGCATCCCGGACGCAGTTCTTCTGAAGCCTGGTCCGCTGAGCGAGGACGAGTGGGATGTGATGAAGCGGCACTGCGCCATTGGCGCCGAGATTCTGCGCGAGGATTCCAAAGTAATGAACGCGTTTCTCGCGTGGCGTGGAGGGCGCACCTGTGGCCACAACGGAAACGGTCAAAACCCCATTCTGAGGACGGCCTCGTCGATTGCGCTGACGCATCACGAATGGCGGGACGGGACCGGTTATCCGACCGGCCTGGCTGGAGAGAACATCCCGCTGGAGTCTCGCATCGTCGCTCTGGCGGACGCGTACGACGCCTTGTGTTTTGAGCGACCATACAAGCCGGCGCTTCCGGAAGCCGAGGCACTGAGGATCATCCGCAATGAGGTTGGCCGGCATTTCGATCCGCAGGTGCACGCGGCCTTTGAGAAATCAATCACGGAGTTGCGCGCGATCCAAACTGAGTTACGTGATGAAGTCTACGACCCCGTAGGGGCAGGATGTGCGCCATGAAACGGATCCTGTTTGTTGACGATGAACCCAAAGTGCTCGAAGGGATTCAACGAATGCTCCGTCCCATGCGGCATGAGTGGGACATGGTGTTTGCGCAGAGTGGGCAGGAGGCCCTGGGCGTCCTGGCGGAACAGCCTGCTGACGTGGTGGTCAGCGACATGCGCATGCCCGGGATGGACGGAGTGCAGCTTCTAACCGAGGTCATGCAGCGGTATCCCCAGACTATACGCATCGCGCTTTCCGGACATTCCGAGCGGGAGATGATTCTACGAGCCGTCGGACCAACGCATCAGTACCTTGCCAAGCCGTGCGATCCCGAGGTGCTGAGAAGTGTCGTCGCGCGGGCGGTCGCCTTGCGCGCAGTGCTATCCAAAGATGCGCTGCGGCAAGCCGTGTTGCAAATGCAGTCATTACCCAGCTTACCGCAACTCTACGTCGAAATGGTCGAAGAACTCCGGTCCCCGGACGCATCGATGAACAAAGTCGGAGAAATCATCCGCAAGGACGTGGGGATGACCGCGAAGGTACTTCAACTGGTAAACTCAGCCTTCTTCGGCTTGCGGCGTCACGTCACCGGCCCGTCAGAGGCGGCGACACTTCTCGGCCTTGACACACTCCAGACGTTGGTCCTCTCGGTTCACGTTTTTGCACAGTTGGACCACGCACGTGCCACCGGCTTGTGCATCGAGACGCTTTGGAATCACAGCATGGTAACGGGCACACTGGCTAAACGCATTTGCGCGGCAGAAGGTTGTGAGGCCAAAGTATGCGATCACGCTATGATGGCGGGCCCTCTGCACGACGCGGGGAAGCTGGTGCTCGCCGCGAACCTCCCTGACGAATATCGTCAGGCGATGGCCATGGCGCGCGATATGGCAGTTGCGCAGTGGCAGGCAGAGGAACAGATACTCGGCACGACGCATGCCGAGGCGGGCGCGTACCTGCTCGGGCTCTGGGGTCTGCCTGATCCCA
>CAZDTB010000082.1:0-3231 GCA_964508075.1 uncultured Planctomycetales bacterium | reverse complement strand
CGTCGAGGCCCTTGCGTTCCACCATTGCCCGAATGATTGCGTGGCGGACACGTTTACTCCCCTCACCGCGGTTCACGTGGCCAACGCTCTAGAACATGAGGCGGGCGATGCTGCAGAGGGCCGGGACGTAAGCCGGCTCGACGCCGACTATCTGGCCCGGACCGGCTTGGCTGAGAGGCTCCCCGCCTGGCGTGAGCTACATCAAGCGGTCCTGCAAGAAGGAGTTAGCGAATGACCGAGAAGATCCTTTGCATCGATGACGACCCCAACATCTTGCAGGGCTATCAGCGCCGCCTGCGCAAGCAGTTCATCATCGAGACGGCTCTCGGCGGAACCGAGGGGTTGGAGGCAATCGCTTCAGAAGGCCCCTTCGCTGTGATCGTCTCCGACATGCGCATGCCGGGGATGGACGGTGTCCGATTCCTCGCCGCGGCAAAGCAGCGCGCCCCCGACAGCGTTCGCATGATGCTCACCGGCTTCGCTGACCAGAAGACGGCTGTTGAAGCGGTCAACGAGGGAAACATCTTTCGGTTCCTGACCAAGCCGTGTCCGCCGGAGACCTTCGCGAAGGCGCTCACCGCGGGAATCGAGCAGTATCGGCTGGTCACCGCCGAGAAAGTGCTCCTGGAGAAGACCCTCCGTGGTGCGATTAAGGTTCTCACCGACGTGCTCTCTCTCACCAACCCAACGGCATACGGTCATGCGTCTCGGGTACGGCGGCTGGTCAAAAAGCTCTGCAAACAGTTGGAGGTCGATTCACCGTGGCAGGCAGAGATCGCCGCGATGCTCTCGCAGATCGGCTGTGTCACGGTGCCGCCTAGCACGTTGAATAAGATGTATTACGGTCAAACACTGACGGTCGACGAATCTCAAATGCTTGAAGCCCATCCCTCAGTCGGGCGCGACCTGGTCGCAAACATTCCCAGGCTGGAGGCCGTGGCCGAGATCATCGCCTACCAGCAAAAACGCTTCGATGGCTCGGGTACCCCGTCGGATTCCGTAGCCGGGAAGGAGATCCCACTGGGGGCCCGCATTCTGAAGGTCGCGATTGACTATGACACGCTTAAATGGAGTGGACTCGCCGACGTCGAAGCGATCGCGGAGTTACGTAAGCACTCAGAGTGGTATGACCCCGATGTTCTCGCGGCGCTGAGGATCGTCGGAACTGAGGAATCGTTCGACGTCCAGGAAGTGGGGGCGAAGGACCTCAGGACGTACATGATAGTGGCCGAAGACGTGACTACTGTCGACGGGGCTCTCCTGGTGAGCAAGGGGCAGGAAGTGACCCCGGCACTGCGCCAACGATTGACGAACTTTGAGCGCAACGGGCGGCTTGAAGCCCCGATCCGCGTACTGGTTCGCGCTGTGAGCGGCTCACGCGCGGCCGAACCTGCAAGACGATAATGAACCATTCGGAGACCATAACATGAGCTACACTGTCCTCCTAGTGGACGACGAGCCCCACGTACTCACCGGCTTGACGCGCGTTCTGCACAAAGAGTCGTACCAGATCCTGACGGCCAATTCGGCGGAAGAAGCCGCTGGGCTGCTGGAAGACAACAACATTGACCTGATCGTCTCCGACGAAGAGATGCCGGGCATGTCCGGCACGGAGTTCCTGGCGAGAGTTGCTCAAGGTTACCCGGAGATCATGGGGATTGTGCTGACCGGCCATCCTTCCCTGCCGGCGGCACTCCGCGCTATCAATGAGGGGAAGGTCTATCAGTTCTTCACCAAACCGTGCAATGAAATCGACCTCGCCATTACAATCCGGCGCGCCCTGGAGCAGAAGGACCTGCTGACGAAGAGCCGCGAGCTGCTGGACGTGACCAAGCGCCAGTCGGCGCTCATTGAAGAGGCCAGAATGCTCCGGCGTCTAAGGAACCTTCCCCACAAGGACAGGTCCGCACTCATCGCCAAGGGAGGGCAGTCCGTCGACCGGCGCGAGCTGCTTGAGGAAATCGACGACGAAATCCGCAGAGGCAAGGATGTGCTCAGAGACGTGCGTGGCGGCCAGCATGATTCGGACGAGGCGGAAGGGTTCACGGCCTCCGGGGCGTTTCAGCAAGACTAGCTGTGCATACCGAATATTCCATCCACGGGCTCAAGCCGCGTGCGATAGCGTGAACTTGACGGGTGGACGGAACGAGTCACGTCTGGGATGCGAGCAGATGGCTGCCAGCGGGGATTATTCCTGCGTTGGCGCGTAGCCAAACTGTGAACGTGGTCGTCGCGCCGTCACCGGATGGCGTGTGCGCCCGCCGTGCCGACAAGTCTCTTGCGAGCGTCTCCTTCGGAAAACGCCGTGATCTGATTCGTCGATTTGCTGGTCCTGCTCACCGCCAGTCGCCCGAATCCGCCCGGACGAGGTTTTCGGCAACGACAACGCGTGATCAACAACTGCTGACGCCAGTGAAACGCATCGCGGTCAATCCCGGTCCCTTGCGCCGCATGGGGCCGCAGCGGCGCTTCGCCATCGACTTGCACCAGCACCTGGGGAAGGGATACCGCGTGCTGCTGGACATGCGCGACCAGGTTGAACGCATCTTCTCCGCGTTGACCGGCTTCGGCGGCGGACTGACGACGTTACCGTCATGGGTGCGCCGCTTGGACCGCGTGTCGCGCTGGGTAACCGCCAAGATCGCGATCTACCACGCCCGCCTCCGCTGCCGGAGGATGGCGTCATGAGGGTGCTTCATGCAAAATCCTCCCTATAGGACAACTCATGTTCAGACACTTTTGGATCACCGCAATCAGTTCGTCGAAACCGGCCCACTTCTGCAAACATGCAGCGGTCCCGAGCGTGCATTCTCCAGCTTTATCCACTTCGCGGGTACCCTCCGCGAGATACATCACGGGGATCGCAGGATCTGAGCACCCAGTCCTCATCTCGTGGACGCGAAATCCTTCAACCGTTGGCATGCGAACATCCATGACAATTGGCGACGGCTTGTCCTGCCGCGCGAACTGCATCGCTTGGGGAGCATCGCGGACCACGGTCACATGAGATACGGTTACCCCGAGGCCGATGGCAATGACCCGACGGAGGCGCGCGTCATCTTCCACGACCGGAGTCTTCGGTAGACGCACGCGCGTTCGACCTTGCGAGTGATCGGCGGCCGCCTATGCTCGGGAACGGCTTACTCGGGCCGGCACCATATTCCCGCTCAAAACGGTGAATGAATGCGGAGCTCTGTGCGGCACCGCGGTATGTGCCTTTGACCTGGAACT
>CAZDTB010000081.1:0-13624 GCA_964508075.1 uncultured Planctomycetales bacterium | reverse complement strand
GGTCGCTGGGCGTGCGAGTTGATCATGAGCGTGCCAGGCTTCGCTCCCACCGGCGTGTGTCGCTTGCGGAACATGGTCTTTCTCCATCGGCACCCGTGCCTGAGCTCAACAGAGGAGAACCTCTGCCACAGGTCACCATTTTCCGACCCTCGTCCTCATTCGGCAAGTGAGGAGGAAAGGTCCGTTCCCGCGGCGGTCGCCCTGGTGGCATGTCAAGGGCTCGGAACTGGGACACCACGCTGCTATTGTACGTCGGCCCAGATCGAGGTTATGGTGCGATACGGCGGCGGGATCGAAGCTGCAGCTTACGAGAGGAAACGATCGGAGATCTCGCCATGTCACGCTGGAAACTTGTCGCAGCCGCGCTCGTCGCAATCCTGGCGATCATCGTGGCTGCCCAGAACACGCAGGCCGTCGAAACCAAGCTGCTTTTCGTCACCGTGACGATGCCAAGGGCCGTGTTGCTGTTCGTCACCTTGGCGCTCGGGTTTGTGATCGGCGTACTGGCTGCCGAGAAGATAACCCGAAAGCGTCAGGCGAAAGCCGATGGTGGTTAGCCCGGGCACCTCCGGCCGACGCGACTGAAGCTTGCCCCCGCCAGGCTGATTTGCAGCCGCGAAGAAGGGCGCTTCGTTGGCGCTTCCAGTTTCGGCAACTGGCAACATGGAGCAACAGGTTTACTGGGATTGAGGAGACCAGGCGATGCAGACACGATTCTGTGCAGCCACACTCTTGGCCGCTTCGCTGTTGGCACTATCCACCGGTTGCGCGACCCGCCATGGCGTTGAGTTGGGTCCCCCGGGACGCGACGGGCGAGTGTATTATCTTGACGGCGCAGGCGGTGGAGGAGGCCTGACAAACTGGGGCAACGGCGTGCGCGACGGGCTCAAAGCCGCCGGCTTTGAGGGTGACTTCGTCAACTTCCGCTGGCAAACCGGTGCGGGTGTTGCTGTGGATCAGGTGACGCCCGCTGGCGTGAAGCGGGCGCAGGCTCGGAAGCTAGCAACGATGATACGAGAGTACCAGGACGCGAATCCTGACGAGAGTATCAGTCTCGTGGGGCTGTCCGCGGGTACGGCCGTAGCTGTCTTTGCGCTGGAGGAACTGCGCGAGGATCACGCTATCGACAACGCCATCCTCCTCGGTTCTTCACTGAACGCGGACTATGACCTGACCGAGGCACTAAAGCGAATCCGAAACCGCATGTATGTGTTCACGTCGAACCGGGACACGGTGCTGCGATTCCTGATGCCGATGACCGGCACCGCGGACCGAAAAGTCGTTGGCGCAAAAGCCGCCGGTGTGACCGGCTTTCGCCTGCCGCCGAAGTCCGACGCGGAAACACGCCACCTGTATGCCAAGGTGGTTAACATTGCCTGGGTACCGGAGTTTGAGCAAGCAGGACACGCCGGCGGCCACACCGACGTTGTCAACCGTCGCTTCATCAAGCAATATGTCGCTCCACTTGTGTTCCAGGAAGGGCCGCGCTTCATGCAGGCCGGCGCGCGGCCGGCTGCGAAGCCATAGCCCCTGGGCCCTCGGCCGCGGCCTCTGCGAACGGCACGGTACAGCGCTCGTTGCCCGACTCCGCTCAGTCAGCGACCGGTTTCAGGGCCCTGGTCGACGAGGGGATACTGCCGAACGTGCGTGCTGCTTCATGAGCCACGCGGTCGCGGCGTCACGTGCGGCCTGCCCGGCGGGTGCGACTTGACGAGCGCTTGCCTCAACCGAGCCCATTCCAGGCGGTGCCGCTGGCTGCTGGCTCAGTGCAGGCCGTTGCAGAGGGGTAAGACACGTGTGATACTCTGTCATTCAGTTGATCGAGTGAGCGCGGACATGGCCGAGCGGCTGATTCAAATCGTGGTTCCCGCGGACCGGGCGGATCAGATGCGCGAGCTTATCCGCCGCGCAGGCGTCGTCGAATCGAGGCACGATACGTCAGACGCCGTCCATCTGTTCACGGTTCGGGTGCTGGCCGAGCAGGTTGAAGCACTGCTTGATCCTGTTCAGGCCGCTTTCGCTTCCACCGAGGGCTTTCACGCCTTTGTCCTGCCCGTCGAGGCAGCTTTGCCAAGGCCGCCGGAGTCGGAACAGGCACCAGGAAGCGACACACCAGCAACGGCCCGAACCCGTTCAGCGCCTTCACGCATCAGCCGCGAAGAGCTCTACGCCGACCTGAGTGAGCACGCCCGCATCACGCGTGTCTTCCTCGCCATGGTCATCTTGTCCACGATCGTTGCGGCAATCGGGCTTTCTCGAAACAACGTCGCGATCGTCATCGGGGCGATGGTCATGGCCCCTTTATTGGGGCCCAACATGGCGCTCTCCCTGGCCACCACGCTGGGGGACACGAAGCTCGCTTCGCGGGCTTTGCGTACGACCTTCACTGGCATCCTGCTGGCTGCGGTCGTCGCGTTGGTTTGCGGATTCCTGCTTAGCGTTGATCTAGAGTCAACTGAGATTGTGTCGCGGACTTTCGTTGGTCCAACCGATCTTGTCGTCGCCCTGGCCGCCGGCATTGCCGGAGCCCTCGCGTTCACCACGGGCGTCCCGGCATCGCTGGTCGGGGTCATGGTTGCCGTCGCATTGCTGCCACCGCTCGTAATCTGTTCAATGCTGCTGGCCACAGGACACGTAGCCGAATCGCTGAGTGCGCTGCTCCTGCTGCTGTGCAACGTGATCTCGATTAACCTGGCCGGCGTGGCAACCTTCTTGTTCCAGGGCGTAAGTCCGCGAAGTTGGTGGGACGCGGCGCGCTCAAAGCGTATGAGCCGGCGGGCACTGGTGGTGTGGATCTCGTTGCTCATCATTGTCGCCGTGCTGGTCTTCCTTTCGAATCTGTCGAAAGGACTGTGAGCCCCAGCTTCCTCGAGCGCATCAACGACACTCGCTTGATCGTGACGGCGTTGCCAGGCCGCCTTACACCGGGAACGTACTTGCCGACCCAACCGCGTCCGGCGCGAATCGGCCGGAGAGACACTGACCCGAGTCGCATGGATCAGTCTGAGGAACGGACAAATGGATGTGTGGTTGATTCAGTTGCTGTTGATCGTGGCGACAGTCGCCCTGGTCGTGCTCAACGGCTTCTTTGTCGCAGCGGAGTTCGCGCTGGTTAAGGTGCGCGGCGGCCGGCTGGCCGAGATGGTCCGCGAGGAGAAGCCGTTCGCCAAGACCGCCCAATGGATGGCGAAACGCCTGGATCGCTCACTCTCGGCCTGCCAGTTGGGAATCACGATGGCCTCGCTCGGCCTGGGCTGGATCGGGGAACCGGCGATCGCCCGAATTCTCGAGCCGTTGTTTCACGCCGTGGGCGCTACGTCGCCGGCGCTGGTGCACACGCTCGCGTTCGTCATCGCCTTCACCGTCATCACGGCCGTGCATATCGTCATTGGCGAGCAGGCCCCGAAGATCTACGCGATACGCCGACCCGGCCGGACGGTCCGGTGGTGCGCTTTGCCGTTGAAGTGGTTCTACGTTCTGTTCTACCCACTCCTGACCGGGCTGAATGCCTCAACCACGTTCATCCTGCGGCGCGTCGGCATCGAGACTTCCGCAGAGCATGACACCCCGCACAGCGAGGAAGAGATCCGCGCATTGCTCAGCCAAGCGCACGCGCACGGCGAACTCACTCGGTCCGAGCACCGGTTGCTGGACGCTGTCTTCGAGTTCGATGACGCCGTGGCATTACAGATCATGGTTCCGCGCGTCGACGTGGAGTTTTTCGACATCAACAGACCCTTCGCAGAGGCGATGGAGAGGGCACACAGGACCAAACACACACGCTACCCTCTGTGTGACGGTTCGCTGGACGAGATTCTCGGATTCGTTCACACGAAGGACCTGCTTTGCGTTGCGGACGGGGAATCGTTCGACCTGCGGTCGGTCTGCCGCCCACCAAAATACGTGCCGGAGACGATGCCACTCAGCAGACTGCTGAGTTTGTTTCGAGAGACGCGCCAGCACTTGGCTTTTGTCGTCGACGAATATGGGTCGGTGGTCGGCATCGTGAACCTGGAAAACGTGCTGGAACGAATCGTGGGACCCCTCCAAGACGAGTTTGACGACGAAGTCCCCGCAGTCGTCCCAGAAAGCTCCAACTCGTTCCTCGTGCGGGGCGGCGCGCACCTCGATGAGGTAAACGCGGCCCTGAATACCGAATTCAGTGCATCCGGCGTAGAGACGATGGCAGGCCTGGTCACGGCTCAGCTCGGCAGAATCCCAGAGACGGGCGATCGGGTCGAGCTGGAGGGGGCGACGGCCGAGGTGCTGGAGATGCGACACTCCCGCGCAACGCGGATTCGCGTGTTGATTGAACAGCCGGCCGACGGCGGAGAGACTCGGCCACCGAATCGCTGACGCCCGGCCGCGTGCTTCTCAGTTCGTCGCGCCGAACGGTGTCTGGTTGTCTTCGACCTCGCCGCCGCTGGGGCCGCATTCGATGATGGGCGGGCCGGGCGGATCCAGGTCGGCTTCTTCCACATACAGGGCCAGGTCTCGCGGTAAAAGAACTCGGCGAGAACGCGCGCTGGCGTCGTAGCCCCCGGCGCCGACCTCCGGCTGGAGCTCTGCCCGCCGAGCTTCCCGCACGCGAGAAGACCGGATATGGTAGGACGCGTTCGACGTTGAGGGAAAGCGTATGGCGACTTGGGCCGCTGCTGAAGGCATGCCGACGCCGCTGGGCGTCGCGTGGATCGCCGAGCAGAAGGCGTACAACTTCGCGCTGTACTCGAAGCACGCGACAGCCGTTACTTTGCTGCTCCACGGCGCAGACGACATGATCCATCCGGTCGTCACGTACGAGCTGTCGCACTTGAAGAACAAAAGTGGCCGGATCTGGCACTGCCGGATTGCTGAGACGGACCTGAAGGGCGCGTCCTACTACGCGTATTCGGTCGACGGACCGAATCCCGAGGGCCAGACGGAGTGGCACAACTTCGACCCCGAGAAGATCCTGCTCGATCCGTACGCTCGCGCCGTTCACTTCCCCACGGAATTCGATCGCAAGGCCGCGACTCGACCCGGCTCGAACGCCGGCCAGGCGCCCGTTGGGCTGATTCAGCCGGAACGGTCGTGCTTCCTGTGGGGCGAAGATACCACTCCGCGGCACGAAGCTGACCTCGTGATCTACGAGCTGCATGTGAAGGGCTTCACAGCGCGGGTGAATTCCGGCGTCAGCCCGGAGCAGCGTGGGACCTTCGCCGGGGTGGAAGCCAAGATTCCCTACCTGAAGGAACTCGGCGTGACTGCCGTCGAGCTTATGCCGGTCTTTCAGTTCGACCCGCAGGAGGGCAGTTACTGGGGTTACATGCCGCTGAACTTCTTCTCGCCGCACCAGCAATACGCCTGCCGCGGCGAGGCGTGCCGCCAGCACGACGAGTTCCGGGCCATGGTCAAAGCCCTGCACGCGGCTGACATCGAGGTGATTCTTGACGTCGTGTACAACCACACGACGGAGGGTGACCACCGCGGCCCGATGTACAGCTTCAAGGGGATCGACAACAGCACGTATTACCTGATGACCGACAACCCGCGCGACCCGTACGCGAATTACTCGGGCACCGGCAACACGCTGCACTGCACAAACCGCTACGTGCGCAAGATGATCCTCGACAGCCTGCGCTACTGGGCCAAAGAGATGCACGTGGATGGCTTCCGGTTCGACTTGGCGTCGGTCTTCGCGCGGGGGCCCAATGGGGAGGTCAACCTGGAAGATCCGCCGATCTTCGGGGACATCACGTCTGATCCCGAACTGGCCGATGTGCGCTTGATCGCCGAGCCGTGGGACACTGGCGTGTATCAACTGGGGCGCGCCTTCCCGGGCACGCGCTGGTTCCAGTGGAATGCCAGGTTCCGAGACGACGTGCGCCGCTTCGTGCGCGGCGATCCCGGGCTCGTGGCGGCCCTGATGACGCGCCTGTACGGCAGCGATGACCTGTTTCCCGATACGCTGACGGAGGCGTATCACCCATTCCAGAGTGTGAACTACATCGCCTCCCACGACGGCTTCACGCTGTACGACCTGGTTGCATACGATCACAAGCGCAATTGGGTCAACGGGCACAACAACACGGACGGGCCGGCGGAAGAGTTTAGTTGGAACTGCGGTTGGGAGGGCGAAGAGAACGTGCCGGCCAAGGTGTTGGCGCTGCGCACGCGGCAGATGAAGAACTTCTGCTGCCTGCTGTTACTGTCGAACGGCACGCCAATGTTCCGTGCCGGCGACGAGTTCCTGCGAACGCAAGGCGGCAACAGCAATCCGTACAACCAGGACAATGAAACCACCTGGCTGGACTGGGACCGGCTCGAGACGCACCGGGGCGTGTTCCGGTTCTTCAAACAGATGATCGCGTTTCGCAAGGCCCACCCGTCGCTGTGCCGGTCGCGCTTTTGGCGCGAAGATATTCGGTGGTACGGTCACACAGGGCCAGCCGATCTGTCATTCGACTCACGGCAATTGGCGTTCTGTCTGCGCGGCGCCTCCCAGGGAGACGCAGACCTCTACGTGATGTTCAACATGGCGCCCGAAGACGTTGCGTTCGAGATTCAGGAAGGCCCGGTTCGCCGCTGGGCACGCGTGATTGACACGGCTCGCAAAATGCCGGATGACATCCGTGAGCCGGGAAGCGAACGGCGTCTAAGATCGCTCTCATACGTCGTACAGCAACGGTCGATTGTTGTGCTCGCATCGTTGCCAGAATGAGCACGGCCGAGCGTGCCTAGGCACTCGGCCTGTGGATCCCGTCATGCTCACGTGCACGCGGCGTCAATCATGCGGATGATTGCCGCCTCCACATCCCGCGCGACCGGCTCAAGCTCGGGACTTCCGAACAGCGACAGCACCGCCGTCGGCTTGAGCGTGGATATGATGGTTTTCCCGGCCTGTTCATACACGGCGATGCGGCAGGGCAGCGCCGTTGAGATGCTCGGGTTGGCCTCCAGAACGGCCTTCGCCTGGTGCGGGTTGCAGACTTCGAGAATCCGACACCGCGGCCCGAACGTTACACCTTTGTCGGCCATCTTCTGCTTGAGGTCATGTACGCCGAGCACGCCGAACTTATTGTCCGCCGCCGCCTACGTCAGCTTGGCACACACCTCGTCCTCGAATCCCTTTGTGTCTCGTTCGTAGAGCGCTCCAATCTCTGCTCACCGATTGGGAGACCCAACCTCCGTCTACTTTGCCACGATACCTCTCAGGCCACCGGACACCAGCGCCGCGAAATCAAGCAGGATGTTTGGCAGAATCAGGCCGCCGGGATAGACGAGGTAGCGCGGCTCCCAGACGGGCTCGAACTTGTCTTTGTACTCGCGCAGGCCCTGGTAGTTGAAGAAGTATTCGCCGTGCCGGAAGATCAGGTTGCCGATGCGGTTCCAGATGGGCGCCAACGGGTGGCTTTCCAGGCCCGAGAGCGGCGCCATGCCCAGGTCGAACCACTGGTACCCTTCCTGGCAGCCCCACAGCATGAGCTGACTGAACAGGAGATCCATCACGCCGTGCGGCGTGTCGGGGACATAGCGCATCAGGTCGATCGACAGCTCGTCCTTGCGCTCGGTGGCCCAGATGTTGGCGAAGGCGAGAATCTGGTCGCCACGGCGGACCACTGCCATTGGGAACCGTGACAGGTAGTTCTCGTCAAAGAAGCCAATCGTGAACTTCTTTTCGTGCGTGTTCTTGTCGCTCAGCCAGGCGTCCGAAACTCGGCGCAGCGCCGGCAGTAACAGCGGCATTTGGTCGCGGGGGATGATCGCGAACATGCAGCCTTCACGCTCGAACTTGTTCTTGACCTGTCGGAACTGTTTGCGACTGTGACCCTCCAGCGAAAACGTGGCGAGCGGGACACGGGCCGACTCGCCGATCTTCATGGGGGTCAGCCCGACCTCAACATAGAGGGGCAGGCTGTCGGCTGCTACGTTGTGGAACACCGTCCGTCCGGCATACTGATCGCACAATTCGTGGAAACGCCAGACAAGCTCGCGGTGTTCCGTGATCGGGCCGACAGGATCGCCCAGCGCGATCCAACTGCGGCCCTGCACGCCATACATGACGAACGCCGTTCGCTCGTCGTTGAATAGCAGTACCTTGTCGCCCAGCAATGCGAAGTAGCCCCACGTCGCGGGCTGCTGCGCAACGATCGCTGCTGCCTGCTCGACGTCGCTGGAGAGCGGGGCCTGCGGCCTGGCCCGTGCCGGCCCGACGAGACGTTGCACCGCGAACACCAGCAGCACCACGGCGGCACCCACGGTGGCGCGGAGGAAGCGCGGCGCGTCGCCAGCATAGCTGAAGTGCCACCAGAGCTCACCACGATAATCCACGTGTTTGAACGACAGGAAGCCCAGCCACGTCGTCGTGCCAACGGCAAGAACAATGAGGATAATCCAACCGGCGGAGAAGCGTGGCGAAAGCAGCGATGCCCGCCGGTGAAACTCACTTCGAGACGGCAGCAGCGCGGCCAGCATGATCGCTAGCGCGATGGCCTCCTCATAGTCAGCGCCCTTCAGGAGCGACGCGACGATCCCGACGCTGAGCAGTACGGCCGTCAGGACGTAGGCCGCGTTGAGCCGCCGCTGAATGCCACGGGCAAGGATCAGGAGCATGGCTCCGGCCACGCTGCCTGCAAAGTGCGACAGCTCAACGACCGGCAGCGGTAACAGGTCACGAATCAGGTGCAGGCGCGGTGCCAGCGCGGGCGTGGCGCCGGAAAACAGCAGAATCACGCCAGCAACAACCGTCGTTGCCGCAAACACGTGCGGAACAACTGGCGTAATCCAGTCACTGACCTGGGCGGACACACGCCGGACGACAATGCGGTGGCGATGCAATTCCGCGGCCCCGAGCGCGAGCACGGCCACGCCGAACGGGGCGAGGTAGTAAACCGCGCGGAACACGAGCAGCGCCCCGACCAATGACGGTGGGGACACCTGCTCGTGTAGCAACAGCACCATGGCGGATTCAAAGACGCCCAGTCCGCCGGGGACGGTGCTGATCACCCCCACGAGTTGTGCCAGCAGGAACAGCGTCAGGAAACCGGGATAGCCGTGCGGCACATCCGTGGGAAGCAGTACGTACAGTACGCCGGCGGCCAACGCCCAGTCTGTGCAGGATACGGCGATGCCCAACAGGGAGATCCCCGTGGACGGTGTTCGCCATTCCCATTGTCGGATGCGGATGGGTCGGCGCATCCAGGCGCCCCAAACCAGCAGCCCCGCGACCAGCACCAGGAACACGCCCCCGAGCACATGCGTTGACGCGAGCGGGACCGGAAGCACGCTGGGCAGGGCGGCCGGCTCCACGAGAAACGAGACGCCCGCCAGTGTCAGAAAGCCCAGCCAGAAAGCGATGCCACAGAAGGCAACGATTCTGGCCACATCGACGGCGGTCAGCCCCCAGCCGGAATAGACGCGATAGCGCACCACCGAACCCGTCACGGGCGCGAAGCCGAGGTTCATGCTGAAGGCGTAGGACACGAAGGACGCAAGGGCGATCTTCGGGTACGCCAGCGGCCGACGAATGTAGAGCAGCGCGACGGCGTCGTAGCCGGTTAGCGAGAGGTAGCTGAGCGTAGTCAGCAATGCTGCCCAGCTGAGTTGTCGCGCGGGAATCTGCCCGGCGGCCGTGAGAACGTCCCCGAGGTGGTGCTCGCGCAGCAAGTGGTGCAACGCCAAAAGGGCCAGCCCGAACATCAGCAACGCGAAGAGCGGACCGGCGATCCTGGGCACCCAGTCTCGCCAACCGCTGACCGATTGCGTTACCCGGACGGCCGGCGTAGTTGGGCGTTCCGGGTCGCTCTCGCTCATCGCGCTACCTCCGCCGGACGTGACACCTGCCGTCCGCCCCGGCGCCTGGGCAAGTACACGAACATGGGCTGATGGCGCACCGGCCGCTGGCGTCCGTCAGACGCGGCTATTCTAAGTCGTCACGTTGGCCGCCGGAACTCGTGACGCCTGCGTCGCTCAAGTGATCCCGCTTAATGACGATGCACGTCATGTCGTCCTGCTGTGGGGCGCTGCCGCGGAAGGCGTCCGCCGCTGCGAGGACCTGCTCGCAGATCGCGGCAGCCGATGCACCGCCGCTGCGAGCAATCGTGCTGGCCACGCGCTGAGGCCCGAAAAAATCGCCATTGGGATCACGTGATTCAAGCACGCCGTCTGTGAACAGCGCCATCACGTCTCCCGCCTCAAGCGGCCCAGTGCTGAGCACTTCAAACTCGGCGTCCGGCATCACGCCCAGCAGCGGTGAATTGCCGCTTAGTTCCCGGTGCTCGCCGTTGGTGCCGACGACGATGCCGGGAGGATGCCCGGCATTCACGTAGCTCAGTGACCGACCACCCGGTTCCAATCGCACAAGCAGGCAGGTAACGAAGTAGCCCACGCTCTCATCCTTCGTGAGCGCGACATTGGTCCGCTGAATGATCTTGGCGATATCGGCCTCGCACGTGGCATAGGCGCGCAGGTACGCCCGCGCCTGCACCATGACGAGCGCCGCCGGCAACCCGTGCCCGCGCACGTCACCGACGACCACGCCCAGCGCGCCGTCTGGGAGCGGGATATAGTCGAAGCAATCGCCGTTCGTGGCCTCCACCGGCTGTGACACCCCGTCGATGTCGAAACCCGCCAACGGCGGAGCGTGGTCGGGATACAGCTTGCGCTGCATCTCCCGTGCCAGAACCATTTCTGCTCGAAGGTCCACGATTCGTGGCTGTGGCCGTTTGCCCGGTTTCATACCGACCTCCGCGCGCGAAACAACCATGGGCATCAGCGCACCGTTGACGCGACGCATCGTCGCTGCAAACAGAATAGCCCGCTTGGCGCCAGTAGCCAGTATCCAGCGGCGGAGTTCGCGCCTGTACACTCAGTCACGCACGCCTTTCGTGGGGGGGTGGCGCATCGGAACAGCGCCTACTGGTGGCGCATCGCAACAGCGCGTGTATGATACGAACCGAGACTGCCGAGGAACTCAGGATCAAGTCGATGGCTCAGCCCACATCCGAAGTCGGCCCCGTCCAGCTTGCTCGCAACCTGAGCCTGTTCGACATCACGATGGTCGGGGTGGGGGCCATGATCGGCGCGGGCATCTTCGTGCTCACTGGAATCGCGGCGGGTCCCGCCGGGCCCGCCCTCATCCTGGCCTTCGCGCTGAATGGGATCGTAACATTCATAACTGCAATGGTTTATGCCGAGCTCGGCTCGGCGATCCCGGAGGCGGGCGGCGGTTACCTGTGGATCAAGCAAGGCCTCCCGGCGTGGAACGGATTCCTCGCCGGCTGGATGAGTTGGTTTGCGCACGCGGTCGCGGGAAGCCTGTACGCCCTCGGGTTCGGGGCCTATTCCGCCGCGGTGCTGCAAGGCTTCGGCTTGGTTCCGGCAGCGATCCCGGAGGCGCATCTGGCCAAAGGTCTCGCCGTTATCGTTGCGCTCGTGTTCATCGGAATCAACTTCAAGGGCGTGTCCGAGACCGGCAAGGTCGGCAACGTCATCACGCTCGCCAAGATCCTCATCCTGGCGATCTTCGTAGTGAGCGGGATGGCCGCGATTGTGCGCCACCCCTCGTATATGGCCAAGTTCACGCCTTTCGCGACCGGCGGAATCACGGGCGTGCTCACGGCCATGGGGCTGACGTTCATCGCCTTCGAAGGCTATGAGATCATTGTGCAGGCCGGCGAAGAGGTGAAGAACCCGAAGCGGAACATCCCGCGCGCGATTTTCCTATCGCTCGCGATCGTCGTACCGATTTACATGCTGGTCGCGTTTACCGCAATCGGCGCCGTCGAGCCGGGTACCGATCAGCCGACCTGGCAATGGCTGGCGGAGCACGCGGAGTTGGGGTTGGCGGAGGCGGCGCGTCAGTTTATGCCGTTCGGGGCGACGCTGCTCCTCGTCGGCGGATTATTCTCCACGATGAGTGCGCTCAACGCGACCACTTTCTCATCCACACGCGTTTCGTTCGCGATGGGGCGTGATCGCAATCTGCCCGCCATGTTCGCCCGAATCCACGAACGCACGCAGACGCCGTACCTGGCCTTGGTCGCCAGCGGCGCGTTGATCATTTTTATGGCCGTGGCGATGCCGATCGCGGATGTTGCCGCGGCCGCCGACGTCATGTTCCTGCTGCTGTTCCTGCAGGTGAACATCGCTATCATCGTCATCCGCAAGCGCTACAGTGACAAACTAGATTACGGCTTCCTGATGCCGTTCCATCCCGTTCTGCCGGCCGTGAACATCGGGCTGATCGCGTTCTTGGCGTTGTTCATGTTTCATTTTTCGGCGATCGCCTGGTTCTTCGTCATCGGCTGGATCGCCGGCGGTCTCTTGCTGCATCGCTTCTACGCCGCCCCCCGTGAACGGGAAGAGGACCTGACGCCGATTCTCCTGGAACAGCGGGCGATCGCCCCGACGGAGCGATTCCGCGTGCTGGTCCCGGTCGCGAATCCCAAGTCGGCGCAGCTCATGCTCAACCTGGCGGCGCGGATTGCCCGACCGCTCAATGGGGAGCTGGTTATCCTCCACGTCGCGAAGGTCCCGCCACAGACACCCCTAACAGGTGGTCGCCGCGCGCTGGAGCGCATCCGCCCCGCTGTGGATCGGGCAGCCGAGATCGCCCACAGACTCGAAGCTGACGTCGATTCGGTTGTTCGCGTAGCACACGAACCCTGGCGCGCGATTGTGGATACTGTCGAGGATCATCACATCAACCTTGTCGTGATGGGTTGGCGCGGCCGGTCGCGGCACCCGGAGACGAAAGTCGGCAGGAACATCGATCGCGTGCTCAAGTACGCGAACTGCGATCTCCTCGTCGTCGAGCGGGAGGCTCCGATCCCGGCCCGGCGGATCTTGATTCCAGTCGCCGAAGCCGCTGACGCGCGCCTGCTCGTTTCAGTTGGTCGATTATTGCTAGATGAGTCGGATGCGGAAAGCCGAATCACCGTGCTGCACGTCGTGCCACCGGGCTCATCGGAGGCGCGCGGCGAGGCCCGCTTGGAAGCGATCAGGAAGGAGACGCTTCAGCAACCCGGTGCGGCTGAAGCCGCAGACACTGGAGTAGCCAGCGACAATGACCGGATCGAATTCAAGCTCTCGCGAGCCAAGGACATCGTGCGCTCGATCTTGTCCCGAACGAAGGACGCCGATCTGCTGGTGGTCGGCTCATCGCGCGCCGGCTGGCTGAAACGCACGATCGTGGGCCGAAAGCCCTACCGCATCGCCCGGCGGTCCGCCTGTCCGATGGTCATGGTGTCGCCCAGGGCGCACGGGGTTCAGTTTAACACGCAGTCGTTTTTCCACTTCTTCCGTGAGGAGCCGGAGATCTGATCATGTCCATCCCATGCTCCACAAGGATATCAGCCAATGGCGCTTGACGATCTTGAACGTGCCGGCGTGACGTTGCCCCGCGAGGAGTGGGGCAAGCGGGAAGTTCGTTCCACCGTCAACAAACCGCTCTTCGTCGTGACGGCGGCGCTTGCTGTGGGCGCGGGTGTGCTGATGTACTTCGGAGATGGTCGGTTCACGACCTGGGTGGGCGCGGGGCTGTTCTTGCTCGCGCTGTTCGGCGCTACGAGCATTGCGCTGATTGCTGCGTCGCGCCAAAGCAAGGCGGCGGCAGACGCCACACCTCTCGCAAAACGCAACGCTC
>CAZDTB010000080.1:8646-13647 GCA_964508075.1 uncultured Planctomycetales bacterium | reverse complement strand
TGGAGCTATGCCCACTGGGCGAAGGGGCGTTTCTATCCCAAGGGGCTCAAGCAGGGTGAGTGGCTGCGCTTCTTCGCCGAGCGGTTTGGCACGGTCGAGCTCAATTCGTCCTTCTATCGTCTGCCCAAGCCCGAGTTCATCGCGCGCTGGCGCACCGTGACCGGCGGACGCTTCCGCTTCGCCGTCAAGCTCTGGCGGCGGATCACACACGACAAGCGGCTGGTGGAGTGCGGAACGGAATTGAGCAGCTTTCTGGAGGTGGTGGGCGAGTTGAAGCCGAAGCGCGGGCCGCTGCTGGTGCAGTTGCCGCCCTCGCTGCGGAAGGACGTGCGCCGGCTGGACGAGTTCCTGGCGGCGTTGAAGAAGGCCGCCGGGCGGGTACGCTGGAAGGTGGCGGTCGAGTTCCGCCACCCCGACTGGCTGTGTGACGAGGTCTACGAGCTGCTCACCCGGTACAGAGTCGCCCTGTGTCTGGCCGATCTGCCACGCTGCCCGATCACCGAGCCGAACGACGCGCCGTTCGTGTACGTGCGCCGACATGGTCCCGGAGGCGGCTACCGGGGCTGCTACGCGCCGGAGCACATCGCCGCGGACGCCGAGCGGATTCGCGGGTGGCTCGGGAGTGGCAAAGACGTGTTTGTGTATTACAACAACGACATTGGCGGCCACGCGGTGGATAACGCCCGCCAATTGATAGAGACAGTCGGCGAATGACGAGTGAGACCGTCAGGTGTAGGACCTGAGGGGCGACGCCATGGATATTTACCTGATTCAGCACGGACAAGCGCTGTCCGCCGAGCAGGATCCGCAACGACCGCTGAGTGAGGAAGGTCGGGTGGCGACGGCCAGAGTCGCTGATCATCTGGCGGCGCTGGGCACGCGGCTCATCAGTCCGCCAATCACGCAGGTTCGCCACAGCGGGAAGCTGCGAGCGCAACAGACGGCCGAGATCTACGCGCGGGCGCTGTGCCCAGACGTTGTGCCGGAGCCCGTTGAGGGCATGAATCCCAAGGACGATCCGCGCACGGTCTACGAGGAATTGACGGCGCGTCGCGAACGCGACGAAGCGCTCCTGCTGGTGGGGCACCTGCCGCACCTGGCACGTCTGGCGGGGCTGCTGCTGGCGGGGGACGCGGAAAGGATGCCGGTCCGCTTCGCCAACGCCGGCGTACTCAAGATCAGCTCCGGGCAGGAGGGTTGGGCGGTCGAATGGTACATCACGCCGGCGTGTGTGCGATGAGCAGCAAAGTTCAGGCAGCAGAAATCCAGAGGAAAACGATCCTACTCACCGGGCGTCCCGGCGTTGGGAAAACCACGCTGATCAGGCACTTGGCTGAGCTGCTGTCGAACCGTGCGATCGCCGGCTTCTACACCGGGGAGATACGTGAAGCCGGGCAGCGCCAAGGCTTCGGTGCGACAACGTTCTCCGGTGGGTCGTGCGTGCTGGCCCACGTCAGTCTCAAGAGTCGGCAGCGCGTCGGGCGGTACGGCGTGGACGTGGCGGCGTTCGAGCGGCTCGTGTTGCCGGAACTGGCCCGCCCGTGCGACGTGATGCTGATCGACGAGATCGGCAAGATGGAATGCTTCTCGGCCCAGTTTGTCGACGTCGTTCGGGGGCTGCTCGAGGGTCCCACGCCGGTGGTTGCGACCATAGCCGTTTCCGGCGCGCGGTTCATTGCCGAGGTGAAACGCCGGCCCGACGTGGAGATCTGGCAGGTGACGCGTGAAAGCCGGGAGGAAATGCCTAGACGTGTCGCAGCCCGGGTGTTTCCGCTCAGCGGTGGCCGACGCGATCCGTGAGTGCCCGCGGGCTGCACGACGGGCTGAGGTCAGTCGACGCGGATGCCCTGTTGCTCGAGCCACTCTTTGAGGTCGCCCATCTGCGTGTCGAAGACCTCGTTATCGTAGTCCTCTTCGAGCTTTCGAATGTACTTCGCCAAATCCGGCTTCTGCTCCAAGACGTCGTTGAGCCGTTCTTCCCACGCGGCGCTCAGCTTCCGCACTTCACGCAGATCAACTTCGATGTGTAGGATCGCCGCCAGCTTCCTGACGACCGCTTCGATGCTTTTCGGATTGGTGCCCTGGATGTATGCGGGGATCTCGGCCACCAGGCTCGCCATCCGGAACCCGCGACTCCGCGCGTGGGTCAGCAAGTGTGTCGAGAAGCTGGCCGGCCCGGCGTAGTCTGTGAAGGTTACCCCGAATTGCTCCAAGCTCGGCTTGAGACGTTCGTCGGATACCGTGCTCATGAGACGAGGCTCACGGGTGTGCGGGACGGCAGCGCCCACGCTGCCGACGAAATACAGCGCTGACACGCCCGCCTCTGACGCGAACGAGAAGATGCAGTCCGCGAACTCGCTCCAGTTGAAGTTCGGCTCTCTCCCGCGAAACAGCACCAGCTCGTGTTGCTCGGCGCAGAAGAACGTGTTCTCCGGAGGCTGAAACGCGCTGATCACGCCATCCTCGATCTTCGTGTGGGGACGAAACAGGGCAGACACTTCCATCGAGCCGGGAAAGCTGTAAATACAGAAGTTTTCGGGATCGATCTCCGCGACCTTCCGGGCTTCGAGCGTCTGGCCCAGCCATTCGACCGTCCCGGTCGACACGTTGCCGCCATCCATCCAGCCGGAGAAAGCCAGGATCATTCTGCCATCACTTAGCTTGGGTGGCGCGTGAATCGTCAGCCGGTCGCATGGCATTTTCTGGTCTCTGATCCGGAGCCTGTCCGTGCATGGTAACGCAAAGCCTGCCGAACAGAGTACCAGCGGAGCACGTAGATCCCGTGGTGAAGGGCTTTGGAGCACCGCATCTCGAACACCGCTGCCCCGCCAACCGGAGGATGCGTCCCCTTGCAGCCATCCTCCGGATGACGGGAGGACTCGAAGACGCGGAACGCCAGGTGGCGCCACATTTGGCAGATGATCCAGTGCTTCTTCCCGGCGCGATGTCGGGCCCGCCCGACCGGAAATCCTCGAAAATCAGGCCGCGCTCGCCTGTCCTGAGTTTAGAATTGTCGTTCAGGTTTGAGTGGCGAACCGTACCGCGGAGGTAGGATGTTCTTCCAGCCGCCCCTGTCATCTCGATACGCCCAGCTCTCCAAAGCCGAGTTGCGCGCGGGCATCCAAGAGTCCAAGAGCCGACTTGGCAAACGGCTCGTCATCCTCGGGCATCACTACCAGCATGACGACGTGATCGCGTTCGCTGATCTCACCGGCGACAGCCTCAAGCTCTCCCAGCTCGCCGCCGAGCAGACCGAGGCCGAGCACATCGTTTTCTGCGGCGTGCACTTCATGGCCGAGTCCGCCGACATTCTGAGCAGTGATAGGCAGCAGGTGATTTTGCCCGACCTTTCGGCCGGTTGCAGCATGGCCGACATGGCCCATATCGACGAGGCGGAAGAGGCTTGGTCGTTTCTCGCGGAGGCTGCCGGCATGCCGATCACGCCGGTTACCTACGTGAATTCCGCCGCGACGGTGAAGGCGTTCGTCGGCCGCCATGATGGGGCCTGCTGCACAAGCTCGAACGCGAAGCTGGTGCTGAAGTGGGCCTTGCGCGGGGCGAAGCCGAACGGTGATCCACACGCAGGCCATAAGGTTATCTTCCTGCCCGACCAGCACCTGGGCCGCAACTCGGCGTACGCGCTCGGCTGGCCGCTGGAGAGCATGGTCCTCTATGATCCGAAGCGGCCACACGGCGGCCTGCGCCCGGAGCAGGTTCGCGAGGCCCGTTTCATACTCTGGCAGGGCCACTGCTCGGTGCATCAGCTCTTTAACCTGGAGCAGGTGGAAGCGATCCGGGCATTCGACGAGCCCTACCAGATCATCGTACACCCCGAGTGCCCATGGGAAGTCTGCCAGCGGGCCGACCAGGTCGGCAGCACCGAATACATTGTCAAAACCATCCGCGAAGCGCCGGAGGGCTCCTATTGGGCGGTCGGCACCGAGATTCATCTCGTCGGGCGTCTGGCCGCGACGTATCCGGAGAAGCACGTCCGCTCGCTTGCCGACATTCAGTGTCTCTGCACCACGATGTTCCGGATCGACCTCCAGCACCTTTACTGGGTGCTCGAACAGCTTGCGGCCGGTGCCGTGGTCAACCGGGTCGTGGTCGACGAGGAGACGAAACGCTGGTCACGGGTCGCGCTCGAGCGCATGCTGAAACTCCGCCCGGACCAACCGGTCTCGGCCAAGTAGTAATCTGCTAAGGAGCTGGCAGCTTGTTGGTGTGCCGAATGCGGCTGACCTGCCGCTTGAAGTCGTCCTGCGCCGCCTTCCAATCCGCTCCTTCCTGTAATCGAAGCAACGTGACCAGGTAAAACGGATTCCCCTCTGGGTCCGTCTCCGGCAGGCGCGTGAGATCCGGCTTGTACTGCTTCGGCAGGCGATGCTCCGGCGCGGCCGTCTGCAACATCCGCAGCGCTCTCGCGCACGCTCGCGCGAGCTTGTCCGGCTCGGAGGCGACGCGAGCGTAGAAAACCGTTGGCTTGCGGTCGAGGAAAAACTCGGGTTCGACCGTCCGGTCGTGCCCGGGAGACTTCTGCCGGCCGGGCGGCGGTTCGGCGCGTGTGGCCGTCGGCGAGACGAGTGCGTTGCGGTCGAGAATGAAAAGCTCCGAGTAGTAGCCGACCGCACCGATCGCCTCCACGACATAAGAGGCTAGCGCCTCATCCGGCACGTTCTCGCGCACATAGTCCTTCAACGCTCGTCCGAGGATGGTCCACTCGGCGACGCGCTCGGCCTCTATCTCGGCCTGCTCGAACTCGCTGCGGTAGATTCTGGTGTTGTGCCGGAAGTGGAGCTTTGCGCGCACGCTCTCGGGGATCAGGTTGATGTTCCAGCCCGGCAACAAGCCGATGACGATTGTCGCCAGCGCGTTGATATCCGGCGTGACGCCGAGTTTGACCTTCGAGAAGATCACCATCGGCAGCGTGCTTGCGCCAGGACCCGAGGTGAACGTCGCGATGACGAGATCGTCAAGCGACAGCGTGAAGGCGAGCAGCCA
>CAZDTB010000080.1:6756-8636 GCA_964508075.1 uncultured Planctomycetales bacterium | reverse complement strand
CGCCAGCGCCGCGCAAGCGAGGGCGATCCACCTCGTGCGTGTGTTGCCAGCCAGGTCTTTCAGCATCCAGGCGAACAAGATTGCGACGAATGCGAGTCCGGGCACGAGAAACCGCCCCATCGCCATGTAGTCCCCGCTGACGACGATCGCGTAGGCCGGAAAGGCCCAGGCCATCGCCGCCGTCGGGAACCCGACTGCCAGTCGTTTGCGACGCAGGGCAAACAGGCTGCCGGGCACGATCAGCGCTGGCGTCAGAAATGTCAGCAGAAACGCGAGCACGTAGCAGCCGCCCCGCCAGAACAGCTCGGCGCTGGGCTCCAGTTTCGCATAGACCGTGTTCGCGCAGGGTTGCTGGTAGTACGCATACCGGGCGGCGAAGTACAGCCCGTAGCCGATAGCGATGATCAACACGCATGCGAGCAGCGGGCGCAGACTGCGCTGACCGGCGATCCAGCGTGAGACGATCGCCAGCACCAGCAGCACCGCGACCCATGCGATTCCCTCCACACGCATGAGAGCCAGCAACAGCCCGGCAACACCCGCGCCGACACCCGAGACGCCTTCACGCCGCAGGATCAAGCGTTCAAACGTGATGAAGACGAGCAGCGCAAACGGCATCGTCTCCAGTCCGCCCGTCGACCAATAGGCGAAGGGCGGAAAGCAGCCGAGGAACAACGTCGCCAGACAAGCCGCCGGCAGCCCGACGTCCAGCCGTCGGCGTAACACGTCAAACACCAGCCACAGCAGCACGACGCCGCAGAGCCCCGACAACAGCAGTGGCCAGAAGGTGACATCCAGGCGGAAGAACTCAAACACGGCACTGATTATCACCCAGAGGAAATTGCTGTATCCCTCGACTGGCAGGTGCTCGCCGAGGTTGTAGCGCAGCCCATGACCCAGGGCGAAGTTCCGCGCGTACCGAAAGGAGATGAACGCGTCGTCGACTATGGTCCAAAACCAGCCGAGCAGCGCGAGATACGGCAGCAGAAGCGCGACGAAGACGTCGAGCCGGTAGCGGCGTACTATCCGGGCGGTCTCCGGGCGAGCCTTCGCGGGCGCCATCCGGCAGCCTCCACAGTCTAATACGGACGTAACGCAGGCGGCAGACCAGGGTAACCGTGCCTCATACCGCCGTACAGCGCCCTGTGCTGGCAAGCCCCGGCCGGGAAAACCTGGGCAGGTCTGAGGCGAATCGGCGCAAGGTCTTCTAACAAATGCTGTTACGCTCCGAGCCGGCAAAATCTCCAGAAAAAGTTGGGCTCCAATTTGACTCTGATCGTAGTACGGTTATACTCCAGGTAGAGTACAACGCGTGGCAAGGAGGTTTGCTTGCCCGAACAGTCTGGCCGCCGGGAGCGAGTTACGCTGAAAATCCCGGCCGAACTTTACGACAACCTGAAGGAACTCATCGATGGCACCGGTTTTCGCAGCGTTAACGAGTTTGTCGTGCACTGCATGCGTGACGTCGTTTCAGGCGGCAAGCTCGACAAGCCGGCGCCAGGCCTCTCCGACGCGGAAGTCGAGGCCGTCCGTCAGCGTTTGCGTGCCCTAGGTTACCTCCAGTAACGCGGGTCTCGGCGGCACCATCACCCTGGGTTCCAAACGGTCCTTTTGAGGGGAGCAGGGAATGTCTGCGCGTAACGAATCAGATGTAACAGTTGCTTCAGTCGCACCGAAGCGGTCGTTTCTCACCAGGTATTTGCCGGTGCAGTCCGTGCCCCGGCGGATTCGTATCTGGTCGGTGATGATGGTGGGGCTGCTCGTGTTGCTCGGGCTTCACGCCGCGTTTTCCGACCTCCATCTCATTCCAAGCCTTGGCGGTGACCTTTCCGGCGGGATCGTGCTGGCGGTGTTCCTGATGGCGCTGGGGTGCGAATTCG
>CAZDTB010000080.1:0-6746 GCA_964508075.1 uncultured Planctomycetales bacterium | reverse complement strand
TCGCTTTTTTCTGCGAATTTATTGACTCCTCTCTCGGGATGGGATACGGAACCACGCTCACCCCGGTGCTGCTGCTGATGGGCTTCGAGCCGTTGCAAATCGTGCCGGCGGTGTTGCTGAGCGAGTTCTGCACGGGGATCACGGCGGGGCTTCTGCATCATCGCGATGGGAACATCGACCTGCTGCGCGACCGCAAAGCCCGCAAGACCATCATCCTGCTCTCGGTTTTGAGCGCGGTGGGGGTTATCTGCGCGGCAACGCTGGCGCTGCACATCTCGAAGCACCTGCTTACTGTCATCATCGCGATCATCATCCTGTCGGTTGGCTTTGTGATTCTGGGGACGATCCGGCGGCAGTTGCGCTACCGGGTGAGCCACATCATCGGCCTGGGGGCGATCGCCGCCTTTAACAAGGGCTTGAGCGGCGGCGGATACGGGCCGCTGGTGACCGGTGGGCAGGTTGTCTCCGGGATGACCGGCAAGCAGGCCGTCGCGGTAACCTCGCTCGCCGAGGGCCTCACCTGTCTGGTCGGGCTGATCGCTTACCTCGCGCTGGGCAAGATGCTCGACTGGTCGCTGGCGGTGCCGCTGACTCTTGGAGCACTGATGTCCGTCCCGCTGGCAACGCTCACCGTTCGCAGAATGCCGGAATCGCTGATGCGCGGTTGCATCGGGGGTGCCACCTGCGTCCTCGGTGTTCTGATGATTGTCAAGCTCCTTTGGTAGTTCTGGGAAGTTGTACGGTAACCACACGATCAGAGCTCAAAGAGACGCCCCACTGATCGACGAGTCGCCCGAGGTTGTATATCGAGCGGCTCGTCGGCTTTTTGCGCGGCTCGGTTCGAGCGAAGCTCGGTTTCGTCCTTGGGCAGCGCGAGGTCCGTGCCAAGCCGTCATTCAATGTTCCCGGTCGCTGGCAACCCGAGCTCGAAGCGCCAGCGAGGGTCTTCTCGGGACGGCGCTGACGCGTTCTTCCCCCGCTTGCGTTTCGGGCCCTGTTTGTCTGGGCGCTGGTCTCGCGATGCGCGATCGCGGATGACGGTTTGCCAACGATCCGGAGCCATCTTGTTGTCGATATAACAGTTTTGACCCGGACATCGATGCGGGTAGAGTCTGTCGTATGGCAATGGCATATGCTTCAGGTATGACGGTGGGGGGGCGGAAGGGCGGCAGGCGGCGGACTTTCACGCTGATCGAGCTGCTGGTCGTGATTGCGATTATCGGCCTGTTGATCAGCCTCCTGCTGCCGTCGCTGTCCAACGCCCGTGAGCAAGCCCGGGCCGCCAAATGCCTTTCGAACTTGCGGGTGCTCGGCCAGGGACTGACCATGTATCTGAACGACTATCGTGACGTGCTTGTCCCCGGCCGACTGCCGAAGATCGACGAGTGCAACGCCTATGCCGACATGTTTGGTCGTCGCAAGTTCCGCCCCACCTTCGTCGCGATGATGAGCCCGGCGGTCGGGGTCCCGCCTTTCGAGGATCCGATGCCCTGCGACATCCCAGGCCAGACCGACCGCTTCGGCGAAGAGGGTGACCGTCAGAATTACTCGTATGAGGTCTACGTCTGCCCGAGCGTCTCTGAGTGGACCGATGAGCGCAACGGCGCCTACGGATACAACTACCAGTTCCTGGGCAATTCGCGCCTTTTTGACGACGAGGACGTCAAGTCATACAAGAACTGGCCGATTCGAATCACGCAGATCCGCTATCCGGCCCGCACGGTCGCCGCTGGCGACTGCATGGGCACCGCCGCCTTCTACCCGCCCGCCCAGCGGATGGAATACGAGGATGACTCGCGCGACGATGACCGCTACGGCAACGAGGGCTTCAACCTCGATCCGCCGCGCGTCGATCCGGTCAACGGCGAGCTGGCGGGGTACAAGCACTCGCCGCCCTCGCGCTCGGCTGCCCATCCCCGGCACAGGGAGATGGCAAACATCCTCTGGGTTGACAGCCACGCGAGCGCACAGACCATGCTTCAGCTTGGCTATCAGTGCGAGCCGAACGGCCGCATCGGCTTCGACGGCGATAACACGCTGTGGTCCGGCAACGGCCTCGACCTGCCCTGGACGCCGGAGTTTCGGCCTTCGTGGTGATACATAGCCGCGACCGTCAGGCCGCTGGCCCAGTACTAACGCTTGCCGGCGCTGATGCCGAACGTGATCTTGCGACCGTCGATCGGGCGGAGCGTCTCGCGCTCGAGTTTGGTGCCGTTCCAGCGATAGCGGCGAACCTCCTGCTGGTCATCGGCGGCGACGTAGATTTCCTGCACGCCATCGCCGTCCAGATCCGCCAGCGCGGTGGCGTGCTCGAAGCCGGCGGAATCGGCGTCGATCAGCTCGACTGTCCATTCTTCCGCTTGTGGTCGGGCGAGCCAAATCCCCTTCTTATGCGTTGACGCGATCAGCTCGGGCTTGCCGTCGCCGTCGATGTCACCAGCGTTCAGAAAGCGACACAAGTGGTCGGGGAGCGTGCAGACCACGTCGCCGACGTACTCGCCGTTCTCGAAGCGGTAGCGCTTGATGAGCGTCTTCTTGGCATCCAGCGGCGCGTCGGCACGTTGCCCCAGCTCGGCCTCGACGGATGCCAGCAGCACCGGGCTGCTCTCGCCGATTTCCGTCACCAGGATTTCCTTGACGTGGCGCAGCGGGAACTCTTCGACGACCTCACGCTCGAAGCCTTCCGGTGTGTGATGGTAGACGACGATCTCGCCCGGCTGCGGCGTGCCGTCGAACTTGTTGGGTTTGGAGGGCGTGGCGTAAATCTCGAGCACTCCGTCGCCGTCGAGATCGCCCAGCTCGCATTCGTGGACGACCGTCCTTTCCTTGCGATCGATCTCAGTTGCTTGCCAGCCGTTTTCGCCCCGGCTGAGGACAGCGACGACACCCTGGTCGTGCGTGACGATCGCGATATCGAGCTTGCCGTCGCCGGTGACGTCGCCGATCTCGAAGTCGCGCAGGCGATTCTGTTTTCCACCGAACGTGGTCGTCCAGAGCGTCTCGGCGGTCCACTTGTCGTCGGTCTGACGCCAGAGCTTGAGCGCGGCGGCGTTGGCACCGATCGTCAGAATACCCGGAGGCGCGTCGGCGTTCTCCGGATCCTGAAACAGGACAGCCTTGTGAAAAACGTTGCTCTCGGGGTCTTCGATCACCTCGGATGTCCACTCGCTGCCGACCTGGCGCAGAATCTCCAGCCGGGCGGGTCCGGGCGTCGACTTGGTCTTGCCGGTCTCCGGGTCGGTGGTCTCGATGAACTGCGCCTGGGCCAGCAGAATGGTGGGGCACGGCCCGGACGGAGCCGTTGACTTCGCCGGCGAGCGGTCCTGGTCCGTCTTATCGGCTTGGCCGCAGCCGGCGAGCGCCAGCAGCAGACCGCTCAGCAGTCCCGCGAACAAGGTAACGCTAACGCGCATCAGATCACTCCACAGTGCCAGGGTTCATTGAGAGGACAGCAGTGTAGCCCGAGTCGTTGTGGCACGCACGAGGCTTGGCTGGAGACGGTAAGAGGGGTTACGGAATCCTCGGCGGGCCGGGAGGCGGTCCGCGTGAGCAGGGGACCGATCGTGAGGGAACATCGTACGTCCCCGGAGGGTCCGTGGTTAGTAGCCGGGGGCGCCAGCCCCCGGAAAGCACCGGTTTCCGTCGCCCCTCCGGGGCTCGTCTATTGCCGCCGATTGTCCCGGGGGCTGGCGCCCCCGGCTACTGACCTTCGCCCTTTCAGGGCTGCGCAGCGCGTGTTCAGGCCTACTCCGGCAACGGCGGCGTTTGTGTCGGGTCGCTGCTCTCGGCGAAGTCGGCCGCCACGAGGATCTCGTTCAGCCGGCGCTCGATGCTGACCGGGAAGCCGAAGTAATCCTCCTGCCGAATCGAGAAAACGTGCTGGCGGTTTTCGAACGTTTCGGCGTGACCATCGCAATAGAGGATGTTGACCTCGCGGGCCTCGTGGTTGGTGCGCGCGAAGTTGCCTTCACCGAGGCTGTTGGCGTCGAGGGCCAGTGCCCGGGCTTCGAGTCCGAGGTCGTTCGTGCCCAGGTAATCCAGCCGATCGCGCGTGATCTGGTCGCGTTGCCGGTAGAGATACGAGCAATACGCGTCCTCGTCGCCGCGCTGATCGATCTTCTCCAACTCCTCGAACGGATCGTTAGTGTCATCGGCCGGGCAGAACAGCACGCGTGGTTGGCGGAGATCGACGTCCAGCAGTGTGCCCAGCCCCTGGTTCGCCTTCAGCATGCCGAGCCAGACCTGGTTCGTCGCCCACTCGTCCCAGCCCTGCGTCGGGAAGTAGAACATCGCCTCGGCCGGCCCGCGCGGAATCGCGTCGTTGTACTGCCCGGCGTAGGCCTGCACGCCGAGACCGATCTCACGCAGATTCGACAGACACACCGATACCCGCGACTGCGCCCGCGCCCGCGAAAGGCTCGGCATAAGCATGGCCAGCAGCATGCTCACGATCGCCACCACGACGAGCAGCTCGACCAGCGTGAACCCACGTGGAGCGCTTACGGGGCGAGCGTGAGGTTGCGACATGCGCATCGGCGGCGTCCCTCTCGTGAACCACCCTCATTACGGTACAACTTCGATACCGGTTCCATCCAGTACCTCGCCGATGACCCAGAGAGGCTCGTTTGCCGCAGCGAAGTCTGCCTTCAGGTCGTTTAGACGGCTGGCGGGAATGGCCGCCAGGAGGCCGCCCGAGGTTTCCGGCGTGTACAGCAGGTGCAGTACGTCTTCTGCGATGCCCGGATTACAGCCTATGTGCCTCGCATAGTAATCCTTGTTGTGACTGGTGCCGGCGGGGAAGAGCCACAGGTCGGCGTAGTCCCGGGCGCCGGGCAGGAAGGGAATCTGGTCGACGTAAATGCGCAACTTCACGCCACTGTGCTCGGCCACTTCACATGCGTGCCCGAGCAGTGCGAAGCCGCTGATGTCCGTGCAGGCGTGCACGGCGCCGGTTTGCAGCAGTTCGACCGCCGTTCGATTCAGCTTGAGCATCGACTCGACGGCGGCGTCGAAGTGTGCCGGCTGCGTCTGATCGGCTTTGAAGGCAGTGGTGATGATGCCGACGCCGAGCGGCTTGGTGAGCACGAGCACGTCGCCGGGGCGGGCGCCGCCCTTGGTGAGCACGCGGTCGGGATGGACGAAGCCGATCGCGACCAGGCCGTACTTGGGCTCCTTGTCGTCGACCGAGTGACCGCCGACGACTATGCCGCCGGCCTCGGCGACTTTTTCGGCACCGCCGCGAAGAATCTCGCCGACGATCTCTGGCGGGAGGCACTCGGAGAGGCACGAGATGTTCAGGGCGATAGCGACGCTTCCGCCCATCGCGTAAATGTCGCTGAGCGCGTTCGCCGCCGCGATCGCCCCGTATTGGTAGGGGTCGTCGACGACCGGTGTGAAAAAGTCAAGCGTGGCGATCAGGGCCATGTCGTCGGTGATCTGATACACGGCGGCGTCATCGCACGTCCGGCCCAGGCCGGCCAGCAGTTGTGGAAACCGCTCGGCGGGAAACATCTCTTCCAGGGGACGCAGGACCTGCGCCAGCGCCTCGGGCGCCGTCTTGGCCGCTCACCCGGCGGCCTGCGTCATCTGCGTCAGTCGAATGGGCTTGGGATCTGGCATTATCGTTCCCTAGTCGTCTAGGATCTCGATCCGGTCGAGCGGCACGCCCGCTTCGACTAACGCCGCTTCCGCGTGATCGCGGTTCGTCGCCGCGATACGTACCGCCGATCCGCAGTCGCTGCTCAGGTGCCGGGGCGTCGGGATCAGCTTGACCGCCAACCCGGCCCGCTTGAGCACACGTTCCGCCTGAACCGCGTGGCTGGTGCTGTGGACCAGGATGACGGCGAACTCGCTCATTCTAGCTCGCTCTCCGCCAGGCGTGCGACCGCGTCGATGGCTTGGGTGATCTCGGCTTCGGTGCTGAACGGTCCGGGGGCAAACCGGATCGTGCCGCCGGGAAACGTGCCGAGCGTCTGGTGGGCACGTGGGGCACAGTGCAGTCCCGGACGACACATGATCTCGTACTGCTCGTCGAGCGCGTGGGCGATGTCGGATGCCGATCGCCCGTCGACCGTGAATGACACCACCGCCGTCTGTCGTTCCGCATCGTGCGTGCCGAACACGCGCACGCCCGGAATAGCGCGCAGGCCGCCGATCAGCCGCTGAGTCAGCATTCGTTCACGCGTGCCGATCTCGTCCACGCCCCTGTTTAATACGTAGCGCACGCCCGCCGCCAGCCCCGCCAGCCCGACGATGTTCGGCGTACCGCCCTCGTATTTGTCCGGGAGAAAGTCGGGCTGGTACTCCTGTTCCGAACGGCTGCCCGTTCCGCCGCAGATTAGTGGCGGCAGCCTGTCGATGTCGAAGTCGTCGTGGATAGCCAACCCGCCGGTACCGGTCGGCCCCAGCAGGCCCTTGTGTCCAGTGAAGGCGAGCAAGTTGACGTTGTCGGTGGCCAGATCGACTGGATAGCAACCAACGGTCTGCGCAGCATCGACGAGGAAGGGGATTCCATGTCGCCTGGCCACGGCGCCGATCTCGCGGATGGGCAGAACCGTGCCGCACACGTTCGATGCGTGGTTGGTGACGATCAGGCGTGTCATTGGCCGAACGTGCTCGTCGAGCGACTCCGGGTCCAGCGTGCCGTCGGGCTCGCACGGTGCGACGCTCACGGTCACGCCGAGCTGTTCGAGCGCCCGCAAAGGACGCATCACCGCGTTGTGCTCTATCCCGGTCGTGAGCGCGTG
>CAZDTB010000079.1:0-13688 GCA_964508075.1 uncultured Planctomycetales bacterium | reverse complement strand
CAGCCGCGGAACGTCGCCAGCCTGTCCGCAGTCGATGACCCCCAGCGACCAGCGCAGCCGTCCCGTGCCGGGGAGCCTCTACAAGAAGCACGCCGCGCAGGTGATGCGCGTCCATCGCCCCTGCGAGAAGCAAGGCCTCCGCGAGCCGCTCGAAGGCAACGCAGCCGCACACGTCAACCACCTCTCAGCGGTAGCCGATACGTGACTGTCAGCAAAACCGGCCGTTGGCTCCCGATGAACCCTGGCCCCAGAAGGAGCTTGTTGATGAACCGCTACCTGCGACTGCTGGCTGTTTGCACATTCGTGTACGCGCTGTGTGGCGGCTGCCCGACGGGCGAGCCGAGCACCGGCGACGGCACGGATATCACCGGCGACACCGCCGCCCGAACGTTGACCGGGACGATCAACGCCTCCGAGTCGGCCAAGCGCAGCCCGCCCTGTCAGGACACCGACCTGCGGTATTCGGTCATCGTAGAGTGCGCGGAGACGGAGACGATCTACACCGGCGAGACCGATGCGTCCGGTAACTTCCAGGTGGATATCCCGGAGACCGAGACCGGCGACGTGTTCATGGTCTCGATCATGATGCCCGACGGCCAGCCGGCCGGGCCCATCGTCTTCGGCCAGGACGAGACGCAGGGCTACACGGGGCTTCAGATCACCGGCGACACGAGCGTGGGCACGCTTCCGTTCCCTGACGATCCCACCGCCGCCCCGATCCTACCCGGCGACGATGCCGACTACGACGACGATGCAGTCTCCGATGAGCTGGTGGCGCGGCTTAACGACGACGGTGTGCCGGTCGGCGTGCCAACGTTCGGTCGCGGCGAGGACGCCCAGGGCACAGCCTCCCAGGACGAGATCCAGGGCATCGACGCTGACCAGGACGGTATGCCCGACATATTCGACGCCGACGACGACGGCGATGGCACGATCGACGACTTCGATGACGACGCTACGCTCAACCCCGGCGGCGAGGGCCTAGAGATTAACTTCTTCATGAATCTGAAGATCGACGACGAGCAAGCGACGGCGTATTTCAGCGGCGACGTGCCCGGCATCGAAACCTCGCTCAAGACCGACACCGTGATCACGTTCGAGGTGGAGGGCACCAGCGCGCTCGGCAAGAACATCACCGCCGCCCGGATCATCGGACCCCCGTCGCCCGCCCCGGCCTACCTCGCAACCACCACGGTGCCGAGCGCCGCGCCGGCGACACTGTGGTCCGCCTCGAGCTACGCTCTGCAACCGGAGGGCACTAATCACTTCCAGCAATGGGTGGTGCCGAACGACTTCATGAACACCGGCGACACGTTCACGGTCGAGCTCACGTTCGACGACGGCACGGTCGGCGTCTATTCACGTATGATCAACTATGTCTTCAAGAGCATTCCGAAGCTGATCAACGTCGGCCCGCCGGGCGCCCTGGCGTTTTTCGACGGGCCGACGGTAATCACATTCGACGGCACGCAGGATCTGGCGTTCGAGTGGGCCCCGCCGGTTGACGACTTCGGACACCTGCTGACGGGCCTGCCATACGCGTTCGAGGTCTTCTACTACGACAGCGCCGGACAGCAGATCGACAACATCGACAACGCGTCGACCTGGCCAAGCCCACCGGGAAACTGGAGCCAGCAAGGCCAGAATTACGAGGTTGACGGTTCGACGTTGGCGACGGTTTCCGCGAACGGGACGTTCACCGTGACGCTCCCGAAGGAGATCTTCGTCGACACCGTGCAAACGGCGAGTGGGCCCGTTGATGTCGCCTCCTACAAGGTCGATATCGCCGCGCAGAACAACGGCAACAATGCGGCGTTGATGGTTAGGCTGGAGAAAAGCTAGGGCTTTGGCAGCACCGCCAGGCTCGGTTGTCGACCAGCCGCACGGACACCGAGGTTGCTCCATCCCCCGGCCTGCGAGGGATGGAGTGTTTTTGCGCCCTCGCTATCAGCGCGAATCACCATAGTGCGCGAGCAGCGTGCTCAAGTCAGCCAGGTCGACATCCTCATCGCCATCGAGGTCGCCGTCTTCGTAGGTCGCACCGCCGCTGGTGCCGTAGTTGGACAGGAGCTGCGCCAGGTCGGAGAGATCGACGTCGCCATCCAGGTCGAGGTCACCGGTCAGGCACTCGCCTTCGTGGGCCACGCTGGCCCCCGCCACCGCTGCGAAGCAGGCGTTGCTATAGGTGACACGGTCGCAGCCACACACCGGAGCGTAAATCTCGATGCAGTCCTCCGGCTGCGGCAGACAGACGCCCGTCTCGGCGAGACAGTCGGCGAAGTAGCAGTAGTTGTCCGACTCACAGTCACCCGACCCCCAACATGCCTCGGCCGGGTCCCCGGGACCGTGCAGCGGCCCGGCACCCATCCCGGTCGGAGCCTCCCAGGACTCGGAGAACCAAAGGTCCGGCGGCTCCCCGCCCCAGCGCACCATCATCCCCCAGCCGACGTCCTGGGCCACCCAGGGGTGCTCAAAGCCGAACGTGAACACCTCGATCGCGTCCGCCGGATCGTCAGTCCACCAGTGGGCGCTCCCCGCGGTCAGACCGAAGCCCGGCGTGCCCGGCATGTACTGATGGTAGCTGAACGTGCCGTACGACTGGCTGAAACCCCACTCGTGGATCTCGAAATTCCAGTTCGGCGGCACAAGCACATTTGCATAATGCGTCAAATCGACGTCGTTTGTCCCGACGAAGAACTCCGAGATCGGGTAGCCGCCCGAGTCGACCGTGTACGCATACTGCCCCGGCCCGTCGAACTCGCCCTGCGTACAGCCGCAGTAAACCACCGGAGGATCGCCCCGCGCAGTGGAGCCGAGACCGATCACAGCCAGCAACACAAAGAATGAGAACAGCCTTGTCATGGTGCACCTCCGATTGCGACCCAACGCTGTCAACGCAGACCCAAACGGTCCATCCGAGCGGCCTGCACGCGCTCCCAACCCCTCGCAAACCGGTTAGCTCCATCGCTCCCAGCAGAAGAAGTGCCTGACAGGTAGACGGACCCCAAGCCCGCGAGCGGTCCGAAAATCAGCGAGTTTCGTCAAGGCCCTGGAACCGGCTGGCGACCGGGGCGATCACCCGAGGAGCTGTTCGGTATCGGCGCATCCGCGGGCCCGCTCGACCCGAAGCGGGTTCCGAGCGGCGTGGCTGGACCGAGCTAAGGCCGATGGTCAGTTAGCCTCGGCGATGCGCTTGAGCGCGTGCTCGTGGGCAATGTCGAGGGCTTCCGCCGCGGCGGTCTGTATATCCGGCGTCACCCCCACGCCTTCCCAGTTGGTCTTGGTGATCGGGTTGATCGCCCGCCCGTGCGGCAGCATCAGATGGAACTGCTCGTTGATCGGGCGGATGGTGACCGGGTGCGCCCCGCCGCCGGTGGTCTCGCCCACGATCGTGGCGCGCTTGAGGTTTTTGAGGTTATAGGTGAACTCCTCGGCTCCGGAGAAGGTGAAGCGGCTCGTGAGGACGTAGACGGGCAGCTTTTCGCCGAAGCGTTTGCCCGGCACCTCGGCCAGCGTCCAGGTCTCGGTGGTCTCATCGGCGGGACGGTAGTAGAAGCTGTTCAGGTGGGTGGGCTGGTCGAAGAGGTAGCTGGAAATGAACTTGATCATCTCGGGCGAGCCGCCGCCGTTGTCACGCAGGTCGAAGATCAGGGCGTCGCAGTTGGCCAGGAACGCCAGCCCCGCCGCCGCAATCTCCTGGGCTTCCTTGCTGGGGTGGAACGAGTTGAGCTTCAGGAAGCCGACGTTCCCGGGCATCCGCTCGGCCCGCACAAAGCCGTAGTTCTCGCGGGCACTCCTTTGAGGGTCCTCGCGCTCACGCATCCGGCGGCTGTCGGCGCCGACGTCGACACGCAGGTGCTTGTCGTTGCAGACGGCCTGGAGATCTTCCGTCAGGCGCAGTGCGAAGAAACCCGCGTCGGTCATGTTGTCGTACTTGCCGGCAGAGGCGTGCGCCCGCAAGGCCGCCGCCATCTTCTTCGCGACCTCCGGGAAGACGTAGCCCTCCTCGAGCGCCGTGATCACGCCATCGATCGTCGCGGCACGGATCGCCGCGTCGATTTTCTGCGCTGGCTCGAGCTCCGCGTCCGGATCCACCGGCCCCTGAATCATGATGCCGATCAGCCCATGCGGCTGCTGCTGCTCAAAATCGAACTGGAACTGGAAAACCTGCCCGGCCGGCTCGGCCTTCACGAGCAGTGTCAGGGCGTGCTCCGCGGAGCTCAGGACGCGCTGCGGGAAGAGCTGCGGCCACTGCCGGCGCAACTGTTGAAGCATGGCCAGACGATCGTCAATCGAGCGCTGCTGCAAGGCGGACTGCGCGCGATACTTCATCTCGAACGCCCGGGCGACGGCCTCTTCGTCGGAGCCGTACATCTCGAAGAACGCGGCCGCGCAACGCCCGGCGGGTGTGTCAGGCAGCTCGATCGCGCCGCGCGCCGGCGGCGCCGCCTGGACGCCGGAAGGCCACAAGAGCAACGCGTGGACGATGAGTGCGGAACAAACCGAAACAGCGATTGACAGTCGGCGGCGCATGCTGATTTCCTCGCCTAATGAACGGTGATTAGTCGCAGCTCACGTGAGCATCCGGCCACATAGACCCAGCAAGGAGCGACGACCGGGCGAAAAATCTGACACGCAGGTGCACGCCTGGTCGGTTGCCGACGGGACGTTTGGTTTCTCAGAGCCCCGATCAGCATTCTTGTGGCATCGGCTGATAGCTCGGTGCGGCACAGGTTGTCAACCGTGCGTCTTTAGCGTCCAAGCAGTCCCGAAGGGACGTTTGAGAGTAGCCCAGGGCGCCAGCCCTGGGTGACGGGTGACTGCCTGAGGCGCGGAGCCCCGGAGGGGCGATTGAGCAACCCGTCAAAGGTTTTCAATCGCCCCTCCGGGGCTCGGCGTCTTCATGCGCCGCTCTCCACGGGCTCGCGCCCGTGGCTACTCTCAGTCGCCCCCTCCGGGGCTCTGCGCGGTTCGCGGCATTTCTGCCCTCCGCAGTGCCATCTGCAGAAGCGCTAAACACGTACATTAGCCCGTGCCACAATAGCATTGTTAGGCGCTGTTAATCTTCCTTCTCTTCCTTTGGCTCAAGAATGTCTGCTGTTCGAGCGGCGCGGTCGGGCAGCGGCGGCATGTGCTTGTTCGGCCTGAGCTGGTACCAGTAGGCGATGCTGCACCAGTCGTCGCTGCGCTCGTACAAGCCGTCGGGGTGCTTCCAGCCGATCTGCTGGATCGTCGCCTTGAGACTGTCGCGGAAGTAGACCGGGTCCCTGGAATGGAAGCGGTACATGCTCACCAGCGGATGCTGGAAATGCTCGTTCTTCAGATTGAGCGTACAGCCGTGCCAGGGCGTCCGGTAGAGGCCCATGCCCCATGCGGCACAGAAGTAGTCCTCAGTGCCGGTGCCGCAGATGGTCGGGTAGTCGGTGTCGCCGTCCAGGTAGAACTTCATCTCGCCCTCGCCCCACCACTCGGGGCCGAGCGCCCGCACGCCGATCACGCAGCCGATGAACATGCCCGGCCCCTCGACGCCGTCGAGCACCACGTAGTCCTGCAACTCGACCGTCGGGTTCTGTCGGCGAAACTGGGCGTGGAACCGGCCGGTGCCGGCGGGCAGACGGTCACGCAGCTCATAGTCGATCTGGAAGAAGAAGGACCCCATGTCGCGGCCGTCGGGCATGTCGTTCGTCACGGTGATTTTGGCGTGCGTCACGAACGGCATCGGGAAGTAGCAGTTGAACCCGCGGGCCAGCGTCATCGTCGTGTACGCCGTCGTCATCTCCGCCGTCCGCCCGTGCGCCATCCCGAAGAAATCACCCAGCGGCACCTCGACGCTCGGTACGTCGCAGCCGTCCCAGTACATCCGCACGATCATGTTCCGCAGTGCCTCTGGCGAGCGGTCGGGGATCGTGATCCAGATGTGCCGGATCACGCCGCAACCATCGACGTCCATCAGCGTGACCGTCTCGCCGTTGGCGATTTTCGGGATGCAGGGCGAGCCTTTGCGTCCGCCGCGCTCCTTCCCGCCGGCACCGACGGCCCCGGTACGGTTCTCCCACGTGATCGCCCGACTGACGACGCCGTCCGGAATCAACGGCAGCTCACTGTCGAGCGTCATCACGCGCGCGGGACAGACGCCGCAGCCGGCGAACGGAATCAGCAGCAAAACGGATACGGCGAGAAGCAAAGCAGCAGGCCATCTCATGTCAGGTCCCCTTTCGCTTGTCCGCGAACTTGGTTTCCATCATCGTCCGGCGCGACGTGTCTGACCGCGTCGGCACAGAGCATAGCGGATCGGCCCGGCGAGTACTACGATTGAGTGAGCATGACCGTTGATTCGCCACAGCAGAAGGCCAGCGACACGCCGCCCCAGCGTGTCGAAACAGATCTTCCCTGCGCCACGTGCGGCTACAACCTGCGAACGCTGGCGTGGGATTCCAAGTGCCCGGAATGTGGTCTGGCCGTGAGTGGGTCGCTGCCGCCACGCGGGTTTCGGTTCCAGAAGATGGCCACCGTATTTCGCGTGCGGCGCGGCCTCGCGCTGGTAGTCATCGCTATCCTAATCGAGGTCCTGTGTGCGCTCGCGATGTTCCTGATGCTGCGCTATTACCATAAGCTACCTCCGCCGGCACTCCGACTCGGTGCTCGGTCGTATTCCTACATCTCGCTTGGCGCCCTGGTCATCAGGGCATTTGGCCTCGTTCTCGTCACCTATCCGTTCGGGCGGCGCGGGGATCGATTGCTGCGGGCGCTCGGCATAGCCGTTGTCGTGCTCACAGCACTGACTGTCGCCGCGGGGGTTGCCAATCAACTAGGCTACCGCCCGGGCAGCTGGCCCTTTGGGCTAAGCTGGAACGCCTACCTGGCGACCGCAGCCCCGTTTTTCTACTGTTTCGCGGTGGCCCACGTGCTCGTGTGGCTCCATCTCCTGGCACGCGTTCGCGCGGCGGAGCACAAGGTGCTTTGGAGCATGGCACTTCTGGTGCTGCTGACACAGAGCTTTCTTCTGATTCAAGGCCTTTGTCGCTATGTAAACTTCCTGATCAATCTGAAAGGTATGCCTGGGCCGTCAGGCGTGGTTTCTTGGGGCGGCTCTATTTCAGACGATTGGCTCGGCGGGTGGGAGCGGCAAATCAACGGTCTGGCCTGGATGGTGACGCTGTTCGGCCTGTGGTTCTATCTTCGCAAGCTGAATCAGGCGATTGCCGGGCGCCGCGCGGCGACGTGGTGAGCGGTCGGTCAATTCGGGATTCCGCGCAAAGCCCCGCGGGGGCGACTGAAAGTAGCCACGGGCGCGAGCCCGTGGAATCCGGCCCGGTAGGCGAACGAGCCCCGGAGGGGCGATTGAAGGTCTGGAGGAAACGCTCAATCGCCCCTCCGGGGCTCCCAACATGAGGATGTTATCCGTTACCCAGGGCTCGCGCCCTGGGCTACTCTCAAACGTCCCTTCGGGACTGGCCGCGCCCCGGGAGCACACACGCCAACCCACCAACCGAAGGCGACGCCAACCCGCCAACCGAAGGCGGGGGCAGCCTCTGCGCGGCTTGATCCGAGCAGCGCGCCACCAGCGCACGAACCCGAGCAGCCTGCGCGGGGATTCCGAAACGCGTGCCGTTGCACGGGCACCCCCCTTCCGATAGCTTGCATTCCAAGCAACGAGGGCACGCAACCATGAGCAACATATCCATCGGCGTAAACATGGAGTTCGTCCGGCACGACGACAAGCCATTCGAATGGGGCGTCAGAAAGGCGGCGGAGCTGGGGTACGAGTACGTTGAGCCAATGGTCCACTGGGGTCGCGAGCTGCTCAGCGAGGCCGGCTACTTCCACAGCGTCTCGATGCTCGACGATCCCTACCGCGTCAAACGGGCCTGCGAGACGGCCGGCATCAAGCTCTCGGGGCTTTCGACGCACACGCCGTTGTGCAAGCCCGAGATCAGCACCGAGTATCTCAAGCAGGCGATTCGCTTCGCGGCCGAGTGCGGGGCCCCGGTGGTGAACACCGACGAAGGGCCCAAGCCGCCATGGACCACCGCCGACGAGGACCACGTGCTGATGCGTTACGTGCTGCGAGAGGCCGCGGCGGTCGCCGAGCCGCGCGGCGTGTTCATCGGCCTCGAGCCGCACCAGCAGTACTCGAAGCACCCGGACGGCCTGGATCGAATCTACAATCTCGTTGATTCGCCGGCGATCGGGATCAACTTCGACATGGGTAACAGTTACCTGGGTGGGCAGGACCCGTACGAGTGGCTCGCGCGCGTGGCCGACCGGCTCGTGCATCTGCACGCCAAGGACCTCTCGATCGAGCAGTCCGACAGCGAGCGCGGCAAGGTCACCGGTACGGCGGTGGGCTGCGCGTGCGGCGATGGCGTGATCGACTGGAAGCGCGTGATCGACATCGTGCGCGAGAAGGCCCCGCGCGATATCGTGTTCAGCGTCGAGTGCGGCACGGTGGATCAGGCCGAGCGCAGCATCGCGCACCTGCGCGGCCTGCTGGCCAGCTGACCCCGGCAGGGAGATGCGATCATGTTTGCAGCGGCTTTCGCGGCGTCCCTGGCGCTGTTCGGTACACAGACAGTCCCGAACGAGAAGACAACCCCCGGCCCGTCGACGCCCGAGTCGACGGAGCGCTTGCAGGTCCAGGTTGATGCCACGGAGATCACGCTCAAGCAGGGCGAGCGCACGGTCCTGCAATATCGATACACCGACGTGCCGTTCAAGCCGTACGTGCGAACCCTGTACTCGCCCAACGGCCTGAACGTCGTGCTGGACGCGCCGCCGGATCACCTCCATCACCACGGCCTGATGTTTGCGCTGGCCGTCAACGATGTGCATTTCTGGGCCGAAGACGCCCACGCCGGCAAGCAGATGCACACCAACACGAGCGTGGACGTGCGCGACGATCTCGCCGCGTTCTCCGCCCTGCTGCCCTGGCACATCGACAGCAAGGTCCTGCTGCGAGAATATCGTCGCATCACCCTCTTGCACGCGCCGCCGGGCGTTACCGCCAACCTGATCACCTGGCGGTCGTCGCTCACGCCGGACACCGAGGCGACCTTGACCGGCCACCATTACTACGGTCTCGGTATGCGCTTCGCGGCGAGCATGGATCGCACCGGCACGTTCATCAACGCGGCGGGCGCCGAGGGTGAGGTGTTTAGCGGCGACGAACGCCTGGTGCAGGCCAACTGGTGCGCGTACACCGCCGAGGTCGACGGCCAAGCCATTACCGTCGCCATGTTCGACCACCCGAAGAACGTCCGCCCGGTGACGTGGTTTACGATGAAGACGCCGTTCGCGTATCTCTCGGCGACACTCAGATATCACGAGCAGCCACTGAAGCTCGCGCACGGCAAGACATTGGATCTATACTACGGCGTAGCGGTGTGGGACGGTCGCGTGGATCGCGATCAAATCGAGCGGGTCTATCGTTATTGGCTGCAAAACACGCAGATCCCGCACACAACGAGGAGTGACGAGCAATGAGATCACAGCGGAAGCAGTCGAGCACCGGCAAGGGGATGACCCGCCGCGAGTTTGTGCGGACGGCGGCCGCCGGTGCCGCGGTGACACTGGGCGCCACAGCGCGGCCGGCACGCGGCGCCAACGAGCGGCTGGGCGTGGGCTTTATCGGCGTCGGCGGGCGCGGCAACGCGCACCTGCAATACGTCCACTGGCTCAAGACGCAGGCCAACGAGCCCGTTGACACTGTCGCCGTCTGCGATGTGTACGGGCCACGCATGCGCGACGCCGCGGAGGGCTACGGTGCCAAGGGCTACATGGATTACCGCGAGCTGCTCGCCGACCCGAACGTGGACATCGTCTGCATCGCGACGCCGGACCATCATCATGGCTATCAGGCGATCGACGCGATCAAGGCCGGCAAGGACGTGTATTGCGAGAAGCCGGTCACGCACTGGCGGCAATTCGATCTGATCAAGAAGCTCGCCGAGACGGTCAGGAAGTCTGATCGCGTCTTCCAGCTCGGTACACAGGGCATGTCCGACGGGGCCTGGCATCAGATGAAACAGCTCGTAAAGGACGGCGCGATCGGCCAGCCGCTCTTCGGCGAGACCGGCTTCTTTCGCGTCGGCGACTGGGGCGAGCGCGGCATGCCGATCCCCGACGCCAACGCCAAGCCCGGAAGCGATCTCAACTGGAAGGCGTTCCTCGGCGACGCGCCCGAGCGACCCTTTGACATCAGCCGCTTCTTCCAGTGGCGCCTGTACGAGGACTACGCCGGCGGCCCGGTGACCGACCTCTACCCGCACTGCCTGACGCAGGTGGTCGACATCCTCGGCGTGACTTTTCCGCAAGCGGTCGTGGCGCTGGGCGGCATCCATCGCTACGAATACGAGCTGCGCGAAGTGCCCGACACGTTCAACATGCTCGCAGACTACCCGGAGAAGATCAGCGTCTCGGTAATCGGCACGCAGGGCAACAACTACCAGGGCACCGGCCAGCGCGGCTCCGGACAGCGGATCCCCATTATTCGCGGCTGGGAAGGCTCTCTAAACATCGAAGGCAAGGAGATCGTCTTCATTCCCGCCGAGGGCTCCAAGAAGCAGCCGCAACGCTTCAAGATCGAGCGCGACGAGGACATGGTCGGACACTGGCGGAACTTCCTGACCTGCTGCCGCAACCGCGATCAGAAGACCTGGAGCCCGGCGGATCTGGCGTATCACACTCAGACGGCGCTGATCATGGCCAGTTGGTCGTTCCGCCAGGGCAAGGCCGCGAAGTTCGACGCCGACAAGGAAACGATCGTCATCTAGCCCGCGGCCCGCTGTGCGCGCCCTCGGAGTGCCCTACGCGTGCTGATCGCCGGTTTCGGCCCCTCCTTCGAGTGCGGGGCTGCCACAGTATGGTTCTGGTTCACTTGCCTGATCGGCCTGGTCTGGCTCAAGCGGCATATCGATCTCAATAAGGGCCGCGGCGAGCCCGTGCTGCGCCCCGACGAACCGGGCATTGACGAAGCGGAACTGCCCCCGCTCTCCATGCTCGTAGCCGCGAAAGACGAAGAGGAAAACATCGGGCGCTGCCTGGACGGCCTGCTCACACAGGACTACCCCCGACTCCAGCTCATCGTCATCAACGATCGCAGCGACGATCGCACGGGTGAGATCATCGACACATTCGCCGCCCGCGACAGCCGCGTCACCGCCGTGCACGTCAAGGAGTTGCCGACCGGCTGGTTTGGCAAGAACAACGCGATGCGCGCCGGCGCCGAACATGCCACCGGCGAGTGGCTCTGCTTTTCGGACGCCGACTGCACGTACGACTCGCCGCGCCTGCTCTCGGCTGCTGTGCGCTTCGCCCTCCGCGAGCGCGTCGACTTCCTCTCGGTTTTGCCCCGATTGGAGGCCGGGACCTTTTGGGAGCGCGTCGTCCAGCCGGTCGCCGGCGCGATCATGGTTTTCTGGTTTCCGCCGCAGAAGGTCAACAGCCCCAAGTCCACTCGGGCCTACGCCAACGGCGCGTTCATGCTGATGCCGCGGCGAACGTACGACGCGATCGGCGGGCACGAGCCGGTCAAAGCCACGCTCAACGAAGACATGCACATGGCCCGGCGGGTCAAAGCCGCCGGGCTCCGGCTGCAGGTCATTCGCGGGGGCGATCTCTACCGCGTGCGCATGTACACGGGTATCAAGGCGATTTGGCGCGGGTGGAGTCGAATCTTCTACGGGTGCTTTGGCACGTTTCCACGTTTGCTGGTCAGCTTCCTCATGCTGTCGCTGTTCAGCCTATCACCTTATGCGACGCTGCTGGCCTCGCCACTGGCCGGCAACGCCTGGCCGTGGTTTGCGGGGGCGGCGGTTTTCGCCGTTCTGGGCCAGCAGACGGTCCTCTGGCGTTTCTACGCCGTCACCGGCAACCGCCCGCCCTGGGCGCTCACCTATCCACTCGGGGCCGCCCTTTGTTTGGGCATGACGGTCAACGCGATGCGCCGACTGGGCGGCGGCGTCGCGACCACTTGGCGTGGGACGGTCTACCGGGGCGGTGCCCAAACATCCCCCGAATCGGGCGCCCACCGCTAACCCTCGATAACATAAGGACTTCGACGCATCCTCCCGCAATCTACCCTACCGGTAGCGGCCATAACTCATGTGAGCAACAACATATAGGAGCCCTCCCCCGCGAAAAACTCCCTGGCAGACTTGACAGCCGGCTGATGTTAGGTTATTATTCGTATAGATGTCCTAGGGATGGGCGTCTTGGATTCGCACGACGTCAGGCGCAAAGGAGTGCGTAGTGTCCGCGGATCAGTTCCACGATGGGCGTGTGTTATGTGTGCTCGGGCCCGGCGGCAGCTTCCGCGAGGAGGTTCGCGATGCTGGTCCGGGCTGGCTCGATCTTGAAAGCTCCCCCCTCAGCGACGAGCAGGTCGTCGCGCTCGCCAAGAAGCTGGGGCAGCGCTCTGAAGCGCTCGGGATCCGCATACCCACCGAACATCCCGCCGGGGCGTCGGACCTTGAAGTCTGGTCCGCCAACCGGCGACAATTGCCGCCTGTCATTCATGGCTCACTGAGTGCCTTCTTGTCGGAGGAATGGACGCATGCCGCGTGCCAGAGTGTCGAAGAGAATGCCGCCGCCGCTGACTCCCAAGCAACTACGCGTGCTGACCTTCATCCGGGACTTCACCCACGCCCGCGGGTACGCCCCGACCATGCAGGAGCTGGGCGACGAGTTCGGCGTCAGCAAGGTCACCGTGTTCGAGCACGTCACCGCCCTGCAGAAAAAGGGCTATCTCAGGCGCGCGAAACACAAGGCACGCTCTTTGCGACTTAAAGCCGACATCGTCTTCGCCGACGAGCGACCCACCCGCCTGCCGCTGGCCGGGACGATCGCGGCCGGCCTGCCGATCGAAGCCATCGAGGATCGCGAAGTCCTCGACCTCGAAGAGATGTTCGTCTCGCCGCACGGCAACTTCGTCTTGCGCGTGCGCGGCGACAGCATGATCGGCGACAACATCGCCGACGGCGATTACGTCATCTGCGAGAAACGCGAAACGGCCCGCAACGGCGAAACCGTCGTCGCGCTGCTCGACGGCGAAGAGGCCACGCTGAAGCGATTCTTCCGCACGTCGCGTGGAATTCGCCTCGAGGCCTCCAACCCCGCATACGAGCCCATCATCACCAAAAACGTCGACATCCAGGGCGTCGTCGTCGGGGTCTTACGCCGTTACTGAGCCCAGATCGCTCCGCAGGCGCGTCTCCCCCGTTCCCTACTTCCGCATGAATCGCGGGCCAAAAGGTGTATGCGTGCTGGTACGTTACGGGCAGGAGGCTCCGTACACCGAAAGCAGCAACGCCAGATCCGACAGGTCAACGTCCTCATCGCCGTCCAGGTCGCCGTCCTCGTAGCTGGCACCGCTGGTCGTACCGTAGTGGCCCAGCAGTTGCGCCAGGTCGGAGAGGTCCACGTCGGCGTCGAAGTCCAGGTCACCCAGAAGCAGGACCGTGATCGTCGTCACGTCCGTCGACCAGTTCCCGCACTCGTCCTCCGCTCGCCACGTGATGGCGATCGGCGAATCCGCGACGTTATACGGATCGGTCAGACTGGGCTGCGCGTCGCTGCGCTCCCACGAAATGATGATGTTCGCTGTCTCGGCGCAATCGTCCTCGGCGGTGGCGAAACCGGGATCGAGCGTGGCGATGCACTCTTCGCCGTCGTCAACGCCTGTAACCATG
>CAZDTB010000078.1:0-13916 GCA_964508075.1 uncultured Planctomycetales bacterium | reverse complement strand
GGCGACAAGCACGTGCCCTGGATCCACAACGTCCGCAACACCGATATGGTCGTCGCCGTCGACGACGAGCAGTGCATGCAACTGCTGCGGCTGTTCAACGAGGACGCCGGCCGGGCGTTTCTGGAGCAGCAGGGCGTGGCGGCCGAGCTGGTCGAGCAGTTGCCGCTGCTGGGGATCTCGAGCATCTGCAACCTGGTCGCGGCGATCCAGACCGCGAAGTACTACGAGCTGGGCCCGCGCGACGTGCTGATCACGCCGCTGACCGACTCGATGGAGCTGTATCAGTCGCGCGTGGCCGAGCAGCGCCAGCAGCACGGCCCCTACACGCCGACCGCCGCCGGCCGACATTTCGCCCGCTACCTCGAGGCGATCGGCATCGACCACCTGCGTGAGCTGAGCTACCGCGACCGCAAGACGCTGCACAACTTCAAGTACTTCACCTGGGTCGAGCAACAACAGCGCGACGCCGGAGAGCTGCGGATGATGTGGGACCCCGAGTTCTGGGAACAGACGTGGGCGCAGGTGGGGGAGTGGGATCGGTTGATTGGGGAGTTCAACGCGAGGGTCGGCTTAGTGTGAACGTGATCTCGGCCAAGCGCCGACGTCTCACCGACATGTGCAGCCCACCGCAGCCAACACGCGGCCGGCCGATGTGAAAGCAGAACGGATCTTGGACCAGTACGAGTACACCACCGAGACTCTGGGCAACGGACTCCGGCTGACCTGGCTGGATCTCCCACACACGCATAGCGTGGCGGTTCACGTGTGCGTGCGAACCGGCCCCGCTTACGAGAAGCCAGCCAATAACGGAGTCAGCCATCTGCTCGAGCATCTGCACATGTCGGTTACGCGTCGGCATCCGACACGCCGCGAGCTGCGGACTGCCTTTGCCCACCTGTCGGCCGAGCGGGGTGCCGAGACGCTTTCGGACGTGTTGGCATTCAATTTCAGCACCTTGCCGGTGTTCGCCTCTGACCTCATGACGTTGGTGGGCGACCTGCTTGAGATACGCGACTTTCCTTCCGACATAGTCGACTCTGAGCGGCGACTGATCCTCGACGAACTCCGCAGCATAACGGACTACGAACCTCGCTTCTTGCGCCATCTCTTTGGCAAGCATCCCTTCGGGCTGCCCAGGGGCGGAACGCCGCGCAGTCTCAGAAGCCTCGACGCGCAGGAGCTTGCCGAATTCGAGCGGGCCAGCTTTGCGCCGGACAGGATCGTGGTCTGCGTCACCGGCCGGTTATCGTCGGCAATCCTGGAGTCGGCCCGGACTCGCTTTGGTAATCTGGAGCCGAGTCCGGACTGCCGGCATCTGGCTGCTCCGCCGCCTCCTGACATCAGGCTTCCTTTCTTTGCGCGACAGCCGCCGACCGGTGGCCAGCGCCAAATCGTGCTGGGATGGGTCTGCGATGGATCAGCGACGCGCCAGCATCGCGTCGCCCTCGCGGTGTTGGCACTGGGTTTCTCGTTGCCCGAATGCCCGTTGTCGGAGCGACTCCGGTATGGCGACGTGAACACCTACATGTTCGACTGCGACCTGGAGAGTCTGTGCGGAACCTCCCTGTTTTACCTGCATGGACAAACCCAGCGCCGTGATCGCGACCGGTTCCTTGCCAGCATCCTGGACGAGTTAGGCAACATCCGCGAGGGACGCTCGTTGGACTGGCTTCCGGACACCATTAACTTCTACCGGCATTTCGTCGAGCGTTGCCTTGATTCTCCCGAAAGACTCGCCGCACGCATTGCTCTGGGAGAGGCCCGAGCCCAAGAGCAGCCAGCGCTTACTGTCAGGCAGGAATTGGACTGCCTGACAGAACTTACCAGTGAGAATGTAGTCGACGCCGCGCGCAGCTCGCTCACATTCGACAAGTTCTTCCTCGCATATCATGGGATCGCACGTCTGGCTGACAACATGCGCGTCAAATCGATGGTCAAGGCCTCGTTTGCCGAGTAACGTCGTAGCTGGTGCGAGATCGGAATCTCGCACCAGCGAGGCAGGCTACCAACCGAGCCGGCCTGTCCTCAGGCCGGTTGACCGGGCCGGGGACGGCCCGGCTCTGCTGCTGAACCGGATCCCTTCTCCCTGCGGTCGTCGGGATGACAGCGCTGGCGGCGCCGACTCACCGGTGTCATCTTGTCGCACGTCACCTGATGCACGATCATGTTGACGGCGCTTGGAAGCACGTTTGGGACGCACGCTGGCTGAGGAGCGTGATGGTGACAGATCGACCCCGATTACTGCTTGAACAACTGGGTGGATTGGAAACGAATCTGCACCAGCAGGATTTTCTGCTGACCTGGAATCATTGGACGGATGAGCTGAAGGCCGTGCTGGTGGTCGCGGAAGTGCTGGAGGAGCTGTATCGCGCCAACGTCTCGACCCGGGTGTTTGAGAGCGGGCTGGCGGTGTCGAACTTCCGCGACAAATCAACCCGCACGCGCTTCGCCTTTGCCGGTGCGGCGAACCTGCTCGGGCTGACGGTGCAGGAGCTGGATGAGAGCAGGTCGCAGATCGCGCACGGTGAAACGGTGCGCGAGACCGCCAACATGATCTCGTTTCTGACCGAGGTGATCGGAATTCGCGACGATATCTATCTCGGCGAGGGGCACCGCTACATGGCGTCCGTCGCCGCCGCCGTCGAGGAGGGCTATGAGAAGGGTGTGTTGCCACAGCGGCCGGCCGTGATCAATTTGCAGTGCGATCTGGACCATCCGACGCAGACGCTGTCCGACCTGCTGCATTTGCAGAAGACGTTCGGGTCGCTGGAAACGTTGCGCGGTAAGAAGCTCGCGATGACGTGGGCGTATTCCGCGTCGTACAGCAAGCCGCTCTCCGTGCCGCAGGGAATCATCTGCTTGATGACCCGTTTCGGGATGCACGTGGCCCTGGCGCATCCGGAGGGCTATGACTTGCAGCCGGAGGCCATCGAGCGGGCCGGGCAGTACGCGGCCGAATCGGGTGGATCGTTCGAGTGTCTCGAGAGTATGGGGGAGGCCTTCTGCGACGCCGACATCGTCTATCCCAAGAGCTGGGCATCCTGCTACACAATGGAGAACCGGACGGCGGCGCTACGCAACGGCGATCGGGCCGTGCTCAGGAAGATCGAAGAGGCCGGGCTGGAGAACAACGCCCGCTTCAAGGATTGGGAGTGCTCGAAAGAGCTGATGCGGATGACCCGTGAGGGTCAGGCCCTGTACATGCACTGTCTGCCGGCGGACATCAGCGGCGTGAGTTGCGAGCGGGGCGAAGTCGCGGAGGATGTGTTCGAACGCTACCGGCTGGCAACGTATCGCCAGGCCGCGCACAAGCCGTTCGTGATCGCGGCGATGATGTTGCTGACGCGTTTCGAGCAGCCGGCGGAGCTGCTGCGGATGCTGTTGGCGCGCGGGGAGTCGCGACGGCTGATGTGAGAGCTGTGCTGAGTGGCCCGCGGGGGGGCAAATACCCCAAGGTGGCTCGGAACGCGCCGTCTGCTACTGGGCGCCGTGGCCGAGGGTCCGGCGTGAGCGGTTCACGGACTGCGAGGTGCGATAATATCGGCCGCATTCTCAGGCATTGAATGAGTGGGGCCGGAGCGCTATGCTTGAATATAATCTATAGAGGCGTCTTCGCCCTTGCTGGGTGGCGAAACGCCCGGTTGGGAGCGACCAGTTTCCTGGTGGTGAGAGTTGTGCGGTCCTCCTTGAAGGGGCACGCGCATTCGTTGAAAGCGGCGATGTCGGCGAGCGTGTGGCATGAGGTCGCGTGTCGTCGGTTGCCTGTCACGCCGAGCGAACCGAAGAGGGAGATTACATCGTGGTATCGCAGATAGTAGGATTTTCGAGTCGGATAGCGGTCTGCGCTCAGTCGGTGGTGGTCGTGCTGGCGTTTGGTTGCGTGACGACGTTGGCCGGCGTTGACGCGCCGCAGGCGAACCAGCCGGCGATTGGTGTCCCGTACCACGTTTCGGATCGGAGCCCGTCGGCGGCGCCGGGACCCGTCCTGCCGAGTCAACGTCTCAGGCTCGATCTGACCGCGGAACTGGTTCCGATCGTGCTCGACGCGGTGGATTTGGACGAACTGACGGCGGAAGACGCGGCCGCGCCCCAGTCGCCGATGCGCGTGGGCGTGAACCGACCGCTGGGAGTCGCCTCGACGGACGGACGGGCGGCATATCGTGTGGTGCCGGGTGTCGGCAGTCTCTGGAGTGTCGAGATCGTTTCGCCTGGCGCGCAGGGTTTGCGACTGTTGCTGAGCAACGTGGATGTGACGGAGGGGGCGGAGTTGTGGATTTACTCGCCGCAGTCTCCCCAGGCCGCGGAAGGTCCGCACGATGGCAGTGGCCCGCTGGCGACCGGCGAGTTCTGGACGAAGATCTTCGCGGGTGAGCGTGTGTGTGTGGAGTACTTCGTGCCGGAGGACGTCGGGGATGAGGGCTTCTTCCTGATTGAGCAGCTGGCGTACATCTACCGGACCCTCGAACCGCCGGTGCCGACCGATGGCGGCGACGATCCGCCGCGCGGGTCGTGTCTCCTTGACGTGATGTGCTATACGGCGTGGCATCCGTTGCACAACGCCACGGCGCGGTTCTACTTCCAGGAGGGCGGCGATACGTACCTTTGCAGTGGTACGCTGCTGAACACCGAGGCGGGTGACGAGACGCCGTATTTCATGACGGCCCAACACTGTGCCGCGAGCGATACGGTTGCGGCGACGATGGTAGCGTACTGGTTCTACCAGACGCAGTATTGCGACGGCCCCAACGCGGCATACCAGCAATCATCTTACGGGGACGTGCTTTGGTCGAGCGGCGCCTTCGACATGTCGCTAGTGATGTTGAAAGGACCGCTGCCGACCGGCTTGAGCTGGGCCGGCTGGGATACCGACGACGTCGCAACCGGAGAGGATCTGGCCGGTATCTCCCATCCGAACGGGTACCGCAAGAAGATCAGCTTCGGTGACAAGATAATGCATCCGTGGGGTGATCCGTACCACTACTTCGGGGTCTCCTGGACTTCCGGCACGATCATGGGCGGCTCGTCGGGGTCGGGGCTGTATCGCGTGAGCAACAACGCCTACATCGGTGTTGCATCGCACTCGGAGATGCCCCAGGACTGCACCAACCCGGACGGCCCGTCCGGTTACGGCAAGTTCAAGAACATGTACTCGTCAATCGCGAGCTACCTGGCGGCGGGCAGCGAGGATGCCTTCACCCCCAACCAAACTTGCGCGACGGCGCAGTTGGCCGGGCCCGGATTCTACGACAACCTGGTGATCAAGCACATCGCCGAGGACTGGTTCGAGATCGTGCTCAATCCGTGTGACGAGCTGGATCTGGTCATGTCGCACAACAACGACTGGGGCGATTTGGACATCCAGTTCTTCGACGCGTGCGGCGGCAACGTGGTGGTCGAGAAGTTGCTCGGAGCCGACAACAAGACCGTGGAGTACACGCACGAAGGTGATACGCCTCAGTCGTACTACCTGCGGGTGTTCCTGGGCGACGGGGACGACGATACGCGCAACGAGTACAGCCTGAGCTTCGATATCACGAACGTGGGCTCGCCGCTGCCGGCGCCGGCCAACGTGCAGGCCTCCGACGGCGACTATTGCGACGAGGTGCATGTATCGTGGAGCAGCGTGTCCGGAGCGACGGAGTACTCGATCTGGCGCAGCGAGACGGATAATTCCGGGACGGCCACTCAGCAGGGGACCAGCCCCACGACTTCGTTCGTCGATGGCACCACCGCCGACAGCGTGACCTACTACTACTGGGTCAAGGCGCACAACGACGAGCCGTGCACCGACAGCGATTTCAGCGACTCGGACAGCGGCTATTCGTACTGCCAGCCGGGTTGCCTCGGCGACCTGGACGGCGACAACGACATCGATCTAGCGGACCTGGCCCAGTTGCTGGGTAACTACGGCATGATGAGCGGCGCCGTTTACGAAGACGGCGACCTCGACGAAGACGGTGACGTTGATCTGGCTGACCTGGCCGCGTTGCTGGGCGTGTACGGGACAACCTGCCCGTAACTGCGGGCTCTTGACGACTATCTCACTTCATGGCGCCCCTGGCTACGTGTCCAGCCCGGGGCGCTTTGCTGTGCACATTGCGATCGGGAGCGGACGGGAAACAGCCCGGCCCCGCCGCGCGCCGCGCCGATTGATCCGAATGCCTGTCAGGCGGCGTGTTCGGCCTCGAAACCGCGGGTCGTGTGAAACATGGCCTTGTCGAAGAAGACGAGGATCCTTTGATTGAGCTCGAGCACGCGGTAGACGTCGATCGGACGTTTCCAGATGCCGTGGCTGTGCGCGAATATCCAGATGTGCTTCTTCAGGAGCATTAGCGCACTGAGGATCTCGTGGTTGCGGAAACCCTGGGCGCGGCGCTCGCGGCCGATGTTGAAGTAGAAGTCGGCCACCTCCTGGTCGGCTTCGTGCCCGGAGAGCCAGCGGCGGAACTGCGAGAGCGCGGTGGTGACCTGCTCGAGCGATTCGTCCGGATCGGCCTTGGCGTAGGAAGCCGTAGTCGGGCTTTCACGGACCTCGGCGAGCCACGCCCGGGCCAGTTCCTGCGAGTTCTCCCGGATCAGCGCAACCAGGGCGTCGGAGAGCATGACCTTGGTGTCGTCGGTCTGCAAACGCTCAAACGAGTCGCGGATCATCCACTCTTCCAGGTGGCTGTCGGCACAGATCCGCAGGGCCTTCTCGTTGGAGCTGAAGCCCAGCGCGGGATGGCGGCTGAGCGGGAAGTAGGCCAGCTCCTCCACGTCCTCGCCCGACGTTTCCCGCCCGCCGACCTTCTCCACTTCAAACGTGACGATCAGGAGGTCGCCGCGCTCCGGGCTGCTGCTGGAATCAGTATCGAGCAGGCGGATCAAGCGGGCCTCGACGCCGGCGCGCTCCTTTAGGGCCCGGAGGGCGGCAGCGGCAATCGTCTCACCCGGCGTGGCGAAGTCCATCGGCAAGCACCACGTGGCCGTTTCCGAGTAGCGCTTGCACTTGACCAGCAGCACCTCACGCCGCTCGTTCAGGACGATGGCGGCGGCCAGCGGGGGCGGGTTCTGATAGACGAGCGTGTCACAAGCGGGACAGGCCTCGCGCGGCTTGCCGTCGACGATCCGTGTTTCCACTGGGGCCCCGCATTGCGAGCAGTACTTCGGCTTCGGAGGCATCCTGGTCTCCCTACGACAGATGCGGGAATCTTCCCTGTTCCCGGCCGGCGGGGGCGGTTCCAGTTGCCCGATGGTGCCGGAGCCACACCTCGTCGCTGGGGGACATTATCCAGCGCCGAGCGCGAGATTTCAAAGCCGCGGCGGCTGCTTCGGTGACGTGCCCAGAAAGATCGGCGGGCGCTGCGTCCGCGATCAACGGAGCGGGAGGCCCGCCCAAGTGCCGTTCGGCTATCCTAGAGGAGCTCGCCGCCCTCACCCAGCTCCGGTTTGGCCCGGCGGCAGTCGAAGTACACGAACACGCACAGCGCCAGGAACAGGATCAGGCCGATCAGGTTCTCCGTGCGGGCCAGCCCGTGCGGATCTACGCCGGCGTCGATCATCCGGCCGCTACAGTCGAGGAACGGAATGATCTTGCCGACGAACTGCTCCCCGCCATCGGTCAGCGGCCGCAGCGCCTTCCAGGGCAGCAGCTTGTCTATGGCCCCGGTGAAGCTGACCAGCACCTCCATGATCGCTCCGCCCGCGATCAGACCGGAGGCGATCAGGATGCCCTTGTTGCTGCGCGCCCTGGAGAGCTTCTCGTCCTTGCTGCTCTTCTTCACCAGGTAGGCGACGAATGCCCCGATCAGGATGGGCGTGTTGATGTACATCGGCAGGTACATGCCCAGCCCGAACGCCAGGGCGGAAATGCCCACGAGTTCAACAGTCAGAGCGACGACGACACCAAGGATGTAGAGCAGCCAGGGAACCTCGCCGGTGCCGAGGAAGCTCTGCAGGGCGCCGGACATCATGTTTGCCTGCGGTGCGGGGAGCGGGTCGGCGTGGTCGGGCGTGTAGCCCGGCTCGATGCTGAGGAGCATGATGGTGCCGCAGACAAAGATCGCGGAGATCAGCGAGCCGACCAGCGCGTTCCAGGCGATCCGTTTGGGGCTGGCTCCCAGCCAGTAGCCGAGCTTGAAGTTAGTGACCAGGCCGCCGGCCATCGAGAGCGCCGTACAGACCACGCCGCCGACCAGCAGCACCGCCAGCATCGCTTGATCGCCCTTCGGCAAGCCCGCCGCCGCCAGCAGTACGGCCGTGATGATGATCGTGGTTACCGTCATGCCGGAGACCGGTGTCACCGAAATCATCGCGATGGCCCAGGCGGAGACGGTGGTGAACAGGAAGGCCATCACCAGCGCCAGGATGACGGAGACGAAGGTGAGGAAGTTGGCGTTTTCCATGCCGTCCAGAACCGTGAAGCGGAAGAAGATCGTCATGACGACGATCACCAGGATGCCGAGGATCGCCATCGTGCCATAGCCGATGTCCTCGTCGGTGCGCTCGTGGACAGTCGGACCGCCTTTCGACTTGAACAGCCCACCCAGGGCCTGCCGGAGGGCCATCACGATCACCTTGCCCATCTTGAGGATCGAGAGGATGCCCGCGGTGAAAATCGCCCCGATGCCCATAACGCGCGGGATCTGGTACCAGATGTCGCTGGCCTCGGTTGACTCGACGGCGGGATTGATGGCCTGGAGCTGCTCCAGGCCGAGACGGCCGAGCAATGGCGTGAGGACCAGCACCGAGAGTAACGAGCCGGCGCAGATGATCGACGCGTAGCGCAGACCGATGATGAAACCAAGGCCGAGGTAGTACGCACCGGCGCCCATCGAGAAGACGGCTTTGGACTTCTCGGTGAGAGTGGCGAAAAACCCAGTGTCCCCGAACGCGAGGGTCTCGACCGAGTGAATGGCCTTGCTGCCGAAGGCGGTGATTTCCGCCTTACCGGTCGTGAAGACGTCGCTGAAGAGCTTGAGGCCGGTGGCCAGGAAGGTGTAGATGAAGGAGAGGATGAACGAGTAGATCAGAATCCAGGCCTGGGTCACGCTGCCGGACGCACCGGTGACCAGGATCTCGTTTGTGGCCGTCGCCTCGGGAAACGGCAGCTTGCCGTGCATCTCCTTGACGAAATAGCGCCGAAACGGGATCAGGAAGATGACGCCCAGGATCGCACCCAGAAACGGGACCAACGCGATTTGCAGGAACAGCGATACGGTGCCGATGTCCAACTGCTCGGGCTTGTTCAGTCCCAGGATGTAGATCGCCGGCATGGTGAAGCAGGCTCCGCCCACCACGTAGCCTGACGTCGTGCTGATGGCCAGAGCGTAGACGTTCTCGAGGATCGAGCTGGCCCGCCCACCCCATTTGACCAGTAAACCCGACAGGCCAATCGCCAGAATCGAGATCGGGATGGCGGCCTCGATACCCTGCCCAGCCTTCAACGCGAGGAACGTCGCCGCGATCGAGAAGACCACGTTCATGATCAAGCCGAAGACGAACATCCGCGGCGTCAGCTCGGGGACGGTCGCGCTGGGCGGGACCATTGGGACGTATTTCTCGCCCGGCTTGAGTTCACGATAGGCGTTTTCCGGGAATTTGAACTGCGGTTGCGGCTCAGCCATTGATCTTCCTCGCGGTGGTGACAGGTACCAACGACTCGATCGCGCGCCCTCGATCGGGGCGTCAGTCGAGCCAATAAGTTAGCACGGCCGGTAGGCTGTGGGAAGGGCGCGGCAGACGGCGATTGCGGAATGCGGAATGCGGAATGAAATGGATTCCACGCGAGCATCGTCGTTACGATCGCCGATCCGCGCCCCACACTCCACATTCCGCATTCCGCACTCCGCATTTCGTCACCCCTTGTCGAGATCGGCTCGGGCGGATACGTTGACAGCTTCAGAGTCCGGCGAGGGATCGCATGGCGGGCGTGGCGGTGCTTCGCTGACACCGCGCCTTACGTCTTCAGGAGATGATCATGGACACGTTGCTGGATCGGTTTTGTCGGTACGTCAAGGTCGAGACGACCGCGGTCGAAGATACGAAGGATTATCCCAGCTCGCCCGGGCAACTCGAACTGGGCAAGCTGCTGATGCAAGAAATGAAGGCGGTCGGCCTGGAGGATGTTCAGCCGCTCGAGGGCGGCATCGTCCTGGGCACGCTCCCCGGCAACGTTGACGGCGCGCCGACCATCGCCTGGCTTTCGCACCAGGACACCTCGCCCGAGGCGGCCGGTAAGAACGTCAAGCCGAACATCATCAAGAACTACAATGGCGATGATATTGTGCTCCCGGGTGACAAGTCGCGGGTCATCAAGGTCAGCGAGTTTTCACAACTGAAGGACTTGAAGGGCAAGACGATCATCACGTCCGACGGCACCACCCTGTTGGGGGCCGACGACAAGGCGGGCATCGCCGTCATCATGACCGCCATCGACCATCTGAAGCGCCACCCCGATCTCGCGCACGGTCCGATCCGCGTCGTGTTCACCTGTGACGAAGAGGTCGGCCGCGGCTGCGACAAAGTGGACATCGAGAAGATCAACGCTGCCGCCGCGTATACGCTCGACGGCGAAGGCGAGGGCGGGATCGAGAACGAGACCTTCTCGGCCGACCTGGCGACCGTGACGGTGACCGGCTTCAACATCCACCCGGGCTTCGGCTACGGCAAGATGGTCAACGCGATCCGCTACGCCGGCGAGTTCTTGGCGCGCATGCCGAAGGAGCTTTCGCCCGAGATGACCAAGGAGCGCCAGCCGTTCGTGCACCCGTACGTACTCACGGGCGGCGTGGACAAGGCCACGATCAAGATCCTGCTGCGGAGCTTCGAGACGCCCGACCTGGCCAAGCAGGCGGCACTGCTGAAGGACATCGCGGCGTCGGTCATGAAGGACTTTCCGAAGGTCAAGATCGACATCGAGGTCAAGAAGCAGTACCGCAACATGATCGAGCACCTCGAAAGGGAGCCGCGCGCCTGCAAGCTGGCGGCCGAGGCGGTCAAGCAGCTCGGGCTGGGCGTGAAATACGAGTCGATCCGCGGCGGCACCGACGGCTCACGCCTGAGCGAGATGGGCCTGCCGACGCCGAACCTGTCGTGCGGCATGCACAACTTCCACTCGCCGCTCGAGTTTGCCTGCCTGGATCAGATGGAAACGGGGGTAAAGGTACTGATCGAGCTGGCGCAGTTTTGGGGTAAGGAAAAGGCGTAGCGACCCGCGCCCGCGCGCGGCCGACGCACGATCCGCCCCCTCTAGCAGATGTCCGCGCCTGAGGAGTTCTCCCCGAGAGCTGAGAACTGAAGACTGAAAACTGACAACTGACAACTGACAACTGAGAACTGACAACTGAGAACTCGCAATGAGCGCCACCCCCGAAAAGAAAAGCCCACTCAAGGAAATAACTCAGCCCTTCATCGATCTGGTCCACGCACCGCGTGCCCTGTGGGGCATCAACCTGGCGTACGTGATCGAGGGCATGGCGTATTTCGGCATGCTGGGTTACCTGGCGATCCATTTCTCCGATTTCATCTTCGGCGGGATGGAGCATGCCGACGAGCTCTCTCATGCCAACGTCATGGTTTTGACGGCCGGCATCACGATCGCGATGTTCTTTCTTGGGTTTGTTGCGGACAAGTGGGGAGTTCGATTCGCGCTTGTCAGTGCTTTCTTCCTGATGTTGATCGGCCGGGCCCTGATTGCCGGCGCCCCCAATGTGCTGGGATTACAACCCGCGGGGCTCTGGTCACCGCTGCATTTGATCACCGTGGCGGGCATGTTGTTTGTGGTTATCGGCTACGGCATGTACCAGCCCGCCGCATACGCGGGCGTCCGCAAGTTCACGACGCCCAAGACGGCCGCGATGGGATTCGCGATGCTGTACGCGCTGATGAACCTGGGCGCCTGGCTGCCGACGTTCGCCTTTCTGCTGCGGGATGAGGATTTTCTCAATTTCGGCATTCCCGGGACGTATTGGGTCTATACCGGGTTTACTTTGCTCGCACTGCTGGTCACGGTCTCCATCCTTTCGAGGAAGACTGTCGCAAAGGCGATTGCCGACGCAAAGGCCGATACCGAAGCGATCAGAGTAGCCGAGGCGAACGAAAAGAATGAGGACGCGGACAAATCTGAGGAGGCGAAGCCGTCCCAGCCGATTCCCGATGTCTCCACAGGTTTTGAAGAACCGGCTTCGGCACGCGTTCCCTGGCACATGTGGCTTTTCGCGGCGGGTCTGATCGGCGTGGTGTACTGGCGAATCCCGTCGCCCTGGAGCCACTATTCGGCGGTTGCGATCGCCGTGATCTGGATTCTGGTCTGTATGATTTCCGTCACGGCGCGTTTTCTCGCGAAGCACCCGCTGGCCGATGCCAAGTTCGCCTTCTTTATCTTCGCGCTGATCCCGGTGCAGACTCTGTTCACGTACAACTGGCTGATCCTGCCGCAGTACATTTCCCGGGCCTTTGAGGGCTGGATCGGCGAGTACTTCGAAATCGCGGCGAACGCCAACCCGATTCTGATCTTCATCGCCGTACCGATCATTACGGCTCTGACACAGAAAGCCAAGGTCTACAACATGATGATCTACGGCACGTTCATCATGGCCGCACCGGCGTTCTTCCTGGTGATCGGGCCGCACCCCTGGACGCTGGCCTTGTACATCCTGATCATGACCATCGGTGAAGCCATGTGGCAGCCGCGGTTCCTTCAGTACGCGGCGGAAATCGCGCCGGAAGGCCGTACCGGCCAGTACATGGGTGTGGCCCAATTGCCGTGGTTTCTCACCAAGGTACTCGTGCCGGCGTTGTACTCCGGGTGGATGATGGACCGTTACTGCCCCGCTGAAGGCGCGCAGAACACGGCGTTCATGTGGTTCATCTTCGCCTGTATCGCGATGACGTCCACCGTCATGCTCGTCCTCGCCAAGCGCTGGATCGGGAAGGACTTCAAGACCAAGCACGAGGGATGATCGAGTGAGCACACCGCTCGTTCGGCGTCGTTCGACCGGCCTGGAGGCCGGTCCCCCAGACAGTGTTGCCCATCGATTCTGTTAGAGGCTCCTATTCGTTCGCCGGCGTGTCTCGCGTGATGGCGAAGCGGTTGTAGAGCAGGAAGATCAACGCGGTCAGCACCATCAGGCTGGCGAAGCCGAACCACATCAGGTCCGGGCGCTGCAGGTCGCGGGCGAGCTTGCCGTACATCTGGCCGGAGAGAATGCCGCCGAAGAGGTTGCCGAGGGCCATCGAGACGAAGTAATAGCCCATGTACACGGCGACCTTGTCCTTGGGGGCGATGCGGCCGACGTACTCCTGGCTGGTCGGGCTGGCCATCATCTCGCCAATCCCGAAGATGACGATGCCGACAACCATGACCGCGAACAGCCCGCCGACCGGTCCGATCATCGTCCCGCCCGCGACACCCCAGAGGAACATCCCGGTGGCGCAGACCAGCATCCCGACGATCATGGCGGTGAATCGATGGAAGCGAGCCATTGAATATGAGACCAGCACCTGCAAGAGCACAATCGAGAGCGCGACGATGTTGATGATGTGTTCCGGATTGACCTGCCGACCCGCGTCCACCTCCTCCCAGATCAGATCGCGGTAAGCGATGCTGTTGGCCGCGACCGCGATGTCCGCAGGCGCCATCGGCCGCTGTTCGCTCGATAGCTCGGCTGCCAGAGCCGACAGCGCCTCGGCCGGCATGACCGGCCCGGCGGACTCCAGCGACACGCGCAGCGCAGCTTGGAGTGCCGGCAATTGCTCGGCCTCGAACGGCGACGTGCCGTGAAGCTCCAGACGCCGGTTCAGCGCGCTGACGGCGGCGTCGAGCTGGGCATCCGTCACGGGACGCGGCGTGCGGGGGACGGCTGCGAGCAGTTCGCCCAGCTCGGTCGGCTGAATCCGTACCTTGTAGCCCAGGACCCGCCGGGCTCCTTCGACAA
>CAZDTB010000077.1:0-13963 GCA_964508075.1 uncultured Planctomycetales bacterium | reverse complement strand
GTTTTGACCCTCCCCTTGGCCCCTCCCTACGAGGGAGGGGGGTATTGTTAGGCGCACTTACTCGTCGAGGTACGACTGGTAGCGCTCGTAGAGCTCGGGCTCGGACTTCTGGAAGGCTTCGCGGCTGTCGAACTTGTACTCCCGCGTCACGCCGTCTTCCGTGATCGCCAGCGTGATGTGACCGTTATCGATGGCCAGCATCACCGTCTTGCTGTGCGTGGCGGTGTCATCCTCGTTGTCAGGCGTGCTCTTGTGGCGACGGATCTCGATTCTCCGGCGGGCCTCGCGGGCGTTCTCGGGGGCCTCGTCGACCTGCTGGCGAGCCTTGTCGAGCTGCGTCTTCAGCTCGAGCTGGAACTTGCGCTGCTGCGTCCCAAGGTCCTTCAGGTCCGGCGGGAGGATGATGGTCGAGAACCCGCGGTGGGGGGTTGACTTCCGGTAAATCCCGTATGCGTTGGGATCCCCCTCGCGGAATTCGTCAAGGTCGTCGTAGCTCTTGAAAGTGCGCTTCCCGTCGGCGTCCTGGCGCTCGACGGTGAACTTGCCGTCTTCAGCGCGCTTAATCGTGAGCGATTTCCCATCCTCGGTGATCGTGATGGTCATGCGGGACGATTCGTCGACCTCTTTCGCATCGATGAAGAACTCGAAGTTGGGGAGATCACTGTCGAGGTGCTGTTCAAAATCCGGAACCGCATCGAGCAGGCTCTTGATGTCGTCCGGGAGCCGGTCGAGCCGGCCCTGGGGCATGAAACGGATGTTGCCGTCCGGCCCAAGCTTCAGGCGGTGGCCGAAGTACTTCTTGAGCGGGTCGACCTCGGCGACCTCCTGCTCCTCGTATTTGAACGTCGGGACGACCGCCAGGTCGCGGTGGACGGGGGTCACGGTCAGCGTCTTGTCCTCGCCCCCCTGGATGACGACTACCTTGCCGGCCTGGTCGGCGCCGTTCTCGCGGATGGCTTCCAGTAGGTCTTCCATGTCCTCGATCTCGCGGTCGTTGAAGGACAGAACGATGTCGTAGCGGTCGAGGCCGGCCCGTTCGGCCGGGCTGTTTTCGGCGATGTTCACGAGCATGAGCGTGCCGCGCTTGACGTGTGCCGCCAGAGCCTCGGGCACCGTGCAGACGCGGACCCCGATCCACACCTTGGGTATCTGCTCGAGGTCATCCAGCGTGATCTCCTGCTCGTCTTCCGCGCTGAGGCTGCCGGCAGAGCCGGCTCCGCTGAGGACCACGGTGTGGCCAGCGCCGGCCTTCAAAACGATGCTCTGAGCCGGATCGGTGTTGAGGGCGGCGGGGAGGGTCAGAAGAAAAACTGAGAGGGATGCTAGGCTGAACATTTTCGGTAACTCCTACAGTGACCATGTGCAAGTCTGCGGCCGTCGCGGGGGTTGGGCGGCCGCGCGGGCTTCCGGCCCGCGGATCGTCTATCCGTTCTGATCAGGCATATCGATGTCGTTGCTGAGCGCATCCTAGAAATCCTGCCGGACGCGCGTCGAGCGCATCGGGATCCGGTTGACCTCGATCACGAGGTATTCGCCGGGCTTGCCACTGGGCACGACGATCCACTCGGTTTTGGGTCGCCCGACCCAGTTTACCGGCCGGTTGAACCGCTCGGGCCGTTCGACCAACGTGTCACCGGCGCTGGGCGGGCTGGCGAACCACGACTGGACGCCCGTTTGAGCGGACGCCTCGGTGCCCGGTGAGGCCGGTTCGCGTGGTGACGCGAACCAGAACATGATCGCTAGGCAGGCGGCGGCGGCAACCACGAACACGCGGGCGGTTCGTTCCCAGAGCGGGAGCGCGGCGGGCCGCTCCGGCGCCCGGCGCAGTGCGCTGCGCAGGACGTGCTTGATCTCACGATCCAGGGCGGCGTGCTCCTCGAACAGGGCTGCGGCGCGCGCGTCGCGTTGCAGCCAGGCGTTGAGCTCACGCCGCTGCTGGGGCGTGCACTCGTCGTCGAGGTAGCGCGAGATCAGACGCTCCAAATCGTGCGTGGGGTTACTCATGGTTCCACCTTGCCCTGCAACATCTCGCGCAACAGGCGTCGGGCTCGCACCAGTCTGGTCTCCACCGTCTCCACCGAAAGCCCCAGTAAATCACCGATCTCGGCATAACTCCAGTCTTCCAGGTGCCGCAGCACAAACGGCTCGCGGTACAGGGCGGGCAGCGCCTCCACCGCCCGCAGCAGTGTCTCCCGCAACTCGTTACCTACCGCGGCCCTGACCGGCCCGCGCTGGGCCTGGTCACCCAGGCCCTCGGCCACAAAATCCAGCCCGACCGCTCCGCGACGCCGACGCTCCTGCGAGGCATCGATGGCGGCGTTGCGGGTAACCGCATACAGCCACGCCCGCAGACGCCGAGGGTCGTTCAACGAACCGAGTCGCTGCCAGACTTGCGTCCATACCTGCTGCGCAACGTCATCGACGAGATCGGCCCGGCCCGTCGTGGCGTATATCACGCCGCGCACCCAGCCCTCGTGCTCGCGAACCAGATGGTCCACGGCACGTCGGCTGCCGCGCTGCGCCTGACTGATTAGGGCATGCGCCGCGTCGAGGTCGACGGCCGCATCGCTCATTCCACTTCTGCTAGACCGGCGATAGGGGGCTTCCATGACAAAAAAATCCACGCGGCAGGTGCCAAGGGTAGCACATCGCTCCCGGCGAGCAAATTGAACAGCGGGCGGGACACCCATAAGATGCCAACCCGGGACCCACTCGAGCCATAGGAGCATTCGCATGGCGCTGCCCAAGATTCTAAAAGAGCTTTTGTCGCTGCCGACCGCGACATTCGTTGAAGCAGCCGTGGAGCAGTACGTGCGGAAGTTCTGCCGGAGAACACCCGCCGTGAGCGCTTCCGAAGACCGCTACGGCAACCTCTTGGTCCGATATCGGCGCCGACCCCGAAACGTTACGCCCCTGGTCTTCAGCGCCCACATGGACCACCCCGCGTTCGTCGCACGGGAAATGTGCGACCGGCGAACGCTGCGGGCCGACTTTCGCGGCGGCGTGCGCGGCGAGTATTTCCCAAACGCGAGGGTACAGTTCTGGAGCCGTGGACGGTGGATCGAGGCCAGGGTCCTCGAGGTCACCAGAGCCCGGAACGTGCGCAGAGGGGCGGCAACCTGGCAGATCCCCGAGGAGGGTCTGCTACGCGTCGTAGCGGCGGTGGAGCCCAACTCACCCGGCATGTGGAATCTCCCCCAGCCGCACGAGCGCCGCGGAAACGTCTACGGCCGCGATTGTGACGACATGGCCGGCTGTGCCGCGATGCTGACGCTGCTCGACCGGCTCAGCCGGAAGAAGGCCCGAGCGGAAGTCTACTGCCTCTTTACCCGGGCCGAGGAGGTCGGGTTCATCGGCGCGATCGCGGCGGCGAAGGCCCACACCGTGTCAAAGAAGTGGCCGATCATCGCGATCGAGACCAGCAGCGAATTGCCCAACGCCCGCATCGGCGACGGACCAATCCTGCGCGTGGGGGACCGCATGAGCGTCTTCGACCCAGGCGTGACGGCGTTTTGCGATCGCGTGGCCCAGAAGCTCGCCAAACGCCGCAAAAGCTTCAAGTTCCAGCGCAAGCTCATGGACGCCGGCTCGTGCGAGTCGACGGCCTTCCTGGCGTATGGCTACCCGGCCACGGGGATCTGTCTGGCCCTGGGCAACTATCACAACATGGACCAAACCCGCCAGAAACTGGCCTGCGAGTACGTCAGCCTGAGCGACTGGAAGTTGATGGTGGACTGGTTCGAGGCGTTGACGCTGGACCAGACCGGATATCGCGCCGACGACAGGACCGTATGCGAGGAGTTCGACAAGAGCTTCGCGAAGTGGCTGCCGCTGCTGGAGCGAACGGGTTCGTCGAACAGGAAGACGCGATCGAAGAGATAATAGGGTGGCCAGAGGGGGATGCTCTTCCCGGTCCAGGTGCTAAAATGCGGCACGGCTGCCCTCGGCCGTGCATGCTGGGTGAGCCCAGCCGACGGCGGCTGGGCCACACGAGTAACCCGCCCTAGTCCTTTCTCGGTGAACGTGGCCAGTAGAGGACGTCGTTGGTGTCGGCACGCGGATCGTGCAAGCCGCCGTCGTCGACGCCGTTGCCGCCGAGCGAGTAAAGCATGAAGTCGTCGCCGTCGCGGCGATAAACGAACCGACTGCCGGTGAACGGGTCGCGGGCCATCTCCGCATCGCCGAAGACGTCGAGCGAATCAGGGTACGCGCCGTGTTGTTGGCGATAGGCCTTCAGGTTGGCGACGAGCCGGGTGGCGTTGCGCGTCGCGTTCGCGCGGAATGACAAATGGCTGGCGCGTCCGAGCGAGGGTATCAGCGTTGACATCAAGGGGTTTCGCGCCTTGAACTCCGGTGAGCCGACATGAGCCTCGAGGTCGTTCCACCCTTGCTTGGCCTCCTGATAAGGCTTCAAACCGGCATCCGTCAGCCGGTCGTAGAGCTGATTGGCCTCGGCGACCATGTTCTTGAAGCCGAGCGTCTCGAGTGAAGCGCGGATCTCGGCGAGATCCGGAGCTCCAGACCCTGGATCAAAGCCATCCTCGAAGATCGCGCGCAACGATTCCATTCCCGCGTCGGATACCTGGTATTGCCGCGTATCGGCGTTCCATTCGTACAGCCGCTGGATTATGTCGAGGCCGCAGGCTCTCTCGCCCTGAAACGTTTCCGCCATCGGGCGCAGCGCCCGGTAGTTGCTCTCAAGCCCTTGTGCGAGTTGCCGATAGTCGATGTCGTTGTCGCTGTGCGCGGCCAGCGAATCAAGCAGACTCCACGCGGTCAGGTCCTGAATCGCGATGCCCACCAGGTTTCCGATGAGCGTCGGGTCGTGGCTGATCTGCGCACCCACCGCGAGCGTGGACAGGTAGCTGTCCAGCGCCCCGTCCAGATCGCCATTGGCCTCCAAGTACCTGGCCTGGAGAACCGAGATCTTCGCCAGGTGTCGCGTCTTGGCGAGCGTCGGCAGCAGCACGTCCACGACCATGTCGCTCCCGCCTGGATCGAGGATCCCGCGGTATTCGTACTGGGGTGCGGCGCGGTAGCAGGCGAGTGCATCCCGGTGCATCTCGATGTATGCGGCGATCTCCGGCAACGCCAGCGCTTCCGGATCGCCGCGCATCGCCGCATCGAGCACGTCGCGATCGCCCTCGAAATCATGGTATTGCTCGAACGCGGCCTCATAGAGCGGAACGGCACTCGGCCCGTCGGTCACCGTGTAGTCCATGAGCCAACCCACGTAATCGACGGGATGGGCGGGGTCGGGCATCGGCACAGCCCAACCGGCCTCGGCACTCACGCCGGCACTGACCGGCTGCGAAGTTTCACTCTCGCCAGCCGCCGGACCGGTGCTTGCGGCGTCGGGGGGCGATTCCTCGGGCGTCGAGGCCGCGGCGCCACCGCTGTCGGCAGTGTTCGCGTCGACGACGGCCGCCGCTGCTGCGCTGGCTGCCTCCTCGGCATCGGCTGACTCGCTGGTCAGGCCCAGGAGGGCGGCGATCTGCTGCAACGCCTCGACCGCCTCGCGCGCGCCGTTCACCGAGTCCCCGTGCGAAGAATCGGTTGGGCTTGCCGGCGCCGATGTGGGCGTTTCCAGGAGCGCGAGAAGCTCAGGGGGAATCGTGTCGTGCGACTCACCGCCCCCCGGTCCACCATCTGTTTCGCTGCCGACGATTTGCAGCTTTTCGAGATCGATGCGGATTTCCCGCCGCCACTTGAGCTTGATGACAAACTGAGGCGGAGTGTCGACGAATGTGAACTCGGCCCCTCGCAGCCACTCAATTGCCCGGCGCTCGGCCTTGACCTGCTTCCAGTCGTCGCCACGAAGAAGCTCGCGCAGGCTGAATTCCCGCAGCGTCCTGCCCCGGTGGTCGTAAGCGACCAGGGCGTGCGCGGCGCCACCGCGTCCGAATTCGTCCAACGTGACAACGAAGCGTCCGTCGTCGCGCAGGAAGGCGCATCCTGGGGCCACGTCATTGACCAGTCTGGTCCGCCAGACCCGGCGGCCGCGTGCGCTCTCTGCCCGGCGCTCGAACAGCGTGGCCCGGGCGTGCACGGTGCCCCGGCGAGTCCGCTGGCCCGGATTGATGCGCAACTGAAAACGACCGTTCTCTGAACGAGCTTCACGCAGAGGCTGTTGGTCCTCGGCGAAGGCCCCGCATGCGAGAATCAACGGCATCGCGGCCGCGAAAAACCAGGAGCGGGCGTCCATGGCGGGTTCCTCCCTGCGCCGGTGGGTTGGGCGGCTTGGGATCGAGCGGCAGTGTCGTCTGCATAGCCGCCGCGTGCCTCGTGAGCCCCTGCCGGCTCGGGAGTCGAGCCAAGCAGTCCCCACGGCGTCGCGTCATATAGGAGCAGTACGGAATCAGCGGGCGGCTCCCGCAATTCTTTTTGTCCATTTTCGGAGGGCTGCTCCGAGAAGCGGCGGGGTCAAAGGTCGGCTGTCCCGTCTGAGCACGCGACCCCACCGTCTGGGCTGAACAGGTCTCTGCTGGCAGCCTGGCCTGACCTCGGTAGACTTGATGCGACCACCGCGCACGGCGGGCCTCGCCTTCGCGGTCCGCCACATCCTGAACTTCGTGTGCCTCTGCGTTCTGGCCGCCATCCTTCTCTGGCTCAAGGGGCGGTGGCGGACGATAGCCGGCGGTTGGCCCGGTACACATCGGCTTGTCGAACCAGCCTTTCGAACAGCGCCAGTGCCGCCTCATCGGTCAGTGACGTGATCTCCGGATGCCACTGAATCCCGATAACAAATGCCCGATCCGGCCGCTCGACGGCTTCGATGACCCCATCATCGGCCGTCGCGCAAGCGCGTAGACCCTTGCCGACGCGTTCGACGGCCTGCCCATGAAAGCTGTTCACCCGATGTCGACCTGCGCCAATGGCCTCGGCCAGATGCGTGTTCTCCATGACGTCAATATCGTGCGCGGCAAAGCTGTCCAGATCGATCCCGTGGCGGTTGGAGAGCGCCTCGTCCTCGCGCAAGTTGCGAACGGTTCCTCCGTGGGCGACGTTGAGAATCTGAATCCCGCGGCAGATACCGAGAATCGGCATGTCCCTATCCAGTGCGGCGTGGATGAGCCGAATCTCGAATTCGTCGCGCTTTCGCCCGGCGCTCGCGGCGCGACCCGGGTAATCCTCGTACAGCGCCGGGTCTACGTCACCGCCTCCAGTCAGCAGCAGTGCGTCGACCTCGTCAAGCGCGCGGCTCAGGCGAGCGTCATCGTCTGTCGGCGTGATTATGACCGATCGGCCGCCTGCGCGGGCGAGCGCGTCTTCATAAAGCGGTCGCTGCACAACGAAGCTGGAAGCCACCGATAGGCCGATTCGCGGTCCACCCTCGGGCGCACCTGATCGCCAGGCGAAGAACGCGATTGCCAGGATTCCTGGTACGCCGAGCACGACGGCAAACAACGACAGAATGAGTCGACGGCGCCTCGACATCGTGACAAGTATGCGCGACTGCGGGCAACAGCGCAAGTGCCAAATCCCTCCGGGTCACCGCCAGCGCTGCGCCTGCAACCCAACCGGCAGCGTCAGTGGGCGGCGTCCGGCCTGCGGCATGCCGGGGACGCCTAACAGCGCCTATCAAAACCGGGTGGCACGGGCGTCTCGCCCGTGAGGCCACAGGCGAGACGCCTGTGCCACCCTGGTTCTGTTAGGGACTCTAAGTAGCAAGCGGCGACGCGCGAGGCGTAGCAGCTAGCGTCCGCTGTGCGGACCTTTTCGATCCGGTTACGATGGTGCGGTGCTACGGAGGTAGTCCGCGCAGCAGATCCGAATTAAGGAGGACAGGCCGTGGGGCTCGATGCGTTGTTCTCGCCACGAGCAGTGGCGGTGGTCGGGGCTTCCAATCGGGAGCTGACCATCGGCTATCGCATCATCGAAAACCTGCTGGAGTTCGGCTACGCCGGCCCGATCTATCCGGTCAACCCCAAGGGCGGGGAAATTCGCGGGCTCAAGGCCTACCCATCGATTCTCGATACGCCCGACCCGGTTGACGTCGCGCACATCGTCATCAGGAACAAATACGTGCCCGCCTGTGTCGAGGACTGCGCAAAGAAGGGCGTCCAGGCGGTGATCGTCAACACCGCCGGTTTCCGCGAGATCGGCGCGGAGGGAGCCGCCTTGGAGGACGAGCTGCTCGTGATCGCCAGGAAAACCGGCATCCGCGTGTTCGGCCCGAACTGCCAGGGCATCATCAACAGCGATCCGGCCGTCCGGGCCTACTGCAACTTCACCTTTACCCGCCCCACGCCCGGACACATCTCGATCGTCGCCCAGAGCGGCGGCGTCGGCGAGGTCATCCATCAGCGCATCACCGAACTGGGCATCGGCGTGCGAAAGTACGCCAGCAACGGCAACGCCTGCGACGTCTCGATCCCCGAGATCATCCAGCACTACGGCGCCGACGAGCAGACCAAGGTCATCGTCGTGCACATCGAGAGCCTGCCCGACCCGCGGGCGTTCCTCCAGGTGGCCACGGACGTCGGTCGGCGCAAGCCAATCCTGGCCATGAAGGTCGGCCGAACCGCCGAAGGTGCCAGGGCCGTCTCGTCACACACCGGCGGACTGGTGAAACAGGACACGGCGATCGAGCTGGTCTTCGAGAAGGCCGGCATCGTGCCGTTTCGCAACATCGAGGAGCTATGCCAGTCGGCGATCGGTTTCGCCTCGCAGCCGGTTCCGGCGGGTAATCGCGTGGGCATGATCGCCAACACCGGCGGGCCGGCGATCATCGCCACCGACGAACTGATCGAAAACGGCATGGTCATGCCGTTGCTCTCGAAACCGACCGAGTCGTTCCTGCGAGAAAAGCTCTTGCCCGAGGCGTCGATCAACAACCCGATCGACGTGTTGGCCACTGCCGGCCCGGAAAACTTCGCTGCGGCGATCAACGCCCTGTTGGATGACGACGGCATCGACGCGATATTTCTGAACTTCGTGACGCCGTTCTTTGTGGACACGTTGGGCGTCGCGCGCGAGATCGCCGACGCCAACCGCCGCTCGCGCAAGCCGATCGTCGCCACCGTCATGACCGAGAAAAAAGGCTGGGCCGAGACGCTCAAGCTGATCCGCGACAGCGGCGTGCCGACCTACGACATGCCGGAGACCGGCGCCCGGGTTCTGGCCGCGATGGGACGCTACGCCGCCCTCTCTAAGCGCCCCACCGAGCCCCCGGCCGCGTTCCCCGACGTGGACGCGACCCGCGCGCAGGCGATCGTCGCCCGTGCCCGCCAGGCTGAGCGCACGTCCCTGCCCGCTGGCGAGGGCTTTGAACTGCTGGCCTGCTACGGAATCCCCGTCGCCCGATATCAAGCCGCCGCCGACGTCGACGAATGCCTCGCAGCGGGAGACCAGATCGGCTATCCGGTCGTTCTCAAAGTCGACGCCGAGACCATCGTTCACAAAACTGAGAGCGGCGGCGTGGTTCTGGATATCCCCGATCGCGATGCGCTGCGCGCGCACGCCGAGCGGCTGGCCACTCGCTTTGCCGAGGCCTCGCCGAGGTTTCTGGTGCAGCAGCAGTTGCCCGCGGGGCGCGAGGTCATCGTCGGCGCCAAGGCGGCCGAGGGGCTCGGACATGTGGTCATGTTCGGCCTGGGGGGCATCTACGTCGAAGTGCTGAAGGACGTGACTTTCGGCCTCACGCCGGTTACGCAGCGCGAAGCTCGCGAAATGATCGAATCGTTACAAGCCTATCCAGTGCTGACCGGCGTGCGTGGCCAAGAGGGGGTCGACCTGGCGGCGCTGGCGGAGATCATCCAGCGCGTCTCGCAGATGCTCACCAACCACCCCGAGATCCGCGAGCTGGACCTCAACCCGATCTTCGCGTTCGCGCAGGGCGCCAAGGCCGCCGACGTGCGCGTGATGCTCTGACAGCTTGCGATAGAGCCCCGGGTTTGCGTAGAATGGGCCTCGAGATTCCGACAAATGGGAAAGCTACGTTACGTTTTCTTGCTCAGATTTTTCGCGTTTTTTGCGAATCTCTTGAGCGCTGGGAGCACGAACGTCGTTGACTCTCATTGTGGGACCCGGTAGTTATTCAGGACAATCCGTGACGAGGCTAAGTTCAACCGCGGTGCGCCACCTCCACTATGGACGCGGTTGAGTACGGTCTTTTTCTGCAGAGAAAGGAGCATCTCATGGGACGTTTGATTATTGTTCGCACGCTCATCGTTGTGATCGTGGGCACCGTCTTGCCGACAGCGGCCAATGCTGCCACGATCACGGTCTCCTGGGACGGCACCGGGGACTATCTCACGATTCAGGAGGGCATCGACGCCGCCTCTGACGGCGACGAGGTCATCGTCTGCGACGGCACGTACATCGGGACGGGCAACAAGAACCTCGACTTCGGCGGAAAGGCCATTACGGTTCGCTCGGAGAATGGTCCGGCCAGTTGCATTATCAACTGCGAAGAGTCCGGCCGCGGGTTCTATTTTCACCTCAGCGAGACCGACACCTCGGTCGTGGATGGGTTCACCATCACGAATGGCGACCCCTCGGGCGTCGGCGGGGGCATTGCCTGCCAGAACAGCAGCAGCCCGACGATCATGAACTGCGTGATCACCAACAATTACGGCTCGGCCTACGGCGGTGCCATCTTCTGCAACTACAGCGATCCGATCATCGTCAACTGCACGATGGCCAATAACGTCGCTGTCCGCGGCGGTGCCATCGCGCTCCAATACATCAGCAACCCGACGATCACCAACTGTACGATCACCGGTAACACGGCGACGGCGAGCGCCGGCGCGCTGTATAGTGCGGCGAGCGCCCCGGATCTGACGAACTGCATTCTCTGGGGCGATGACGCCGCTGAGACGGGCCCGGAGATCTTTCTCGCGACTGGCGATGCTTCCACGCTCACAGTCTCATACAGCGACGTGGAAGGTGGTCAGGCCGCGGTGTACAACGAGGGCAACTACTCCACGGTGAATTGGGACCTCATCAGCAACATCGACGCCGGTCCGCTCTTCGTCGGTCCGGCGACTGGCGACTACCACCTCCAGGCCGGGTCTCCCTGCATTGACGCGGGGGACGATAGCGCGTTGCCACCCGACACGCTCGATCTCGACGGCGACGAAGACATCACGGAGCCGATTCCGTTCGATCTCGACGGCTATCCGCGCATCGGGTGCGCTGCGGTGGATCTGGGGGCCTACGAATCCAGCTTCGGAGGAATCCAGATCACCTGTCCGGCTAACACCGACCCGCTGGAGTGCCCGGCCGACACCTCGCCAGCTGCCACCGGCGTGGCAACGGCCTTCGACGGCTGCACCGGCGATCCCATCGCGGTTAGCCACAGCGACGATGTGGCGACCGGAACCTGCCCGGGCAACTATGAGATCACGCGCACCTGGGTCGCCGTAGGCCACCCGACCGTTGCCTGCGATCAGGTGATCACAGTTGTCGACACGACCGCGCCGGCCCTGACTGTCCCCGCAGGCATCACGGTCGAATGCGACGCGTCGACCGACCCGGCCAGCACCGGTTCGGCGACGGCGAGCGACAACTGCGACACGGCTCCGGCGGTGACGCACAGCGACAGCGTCGTGGCAGGGAGCTGCCCGAACGCGTGGACGATCACACGCACCTGGACAGCGACCGATGCCTGCGGCAATAGCGTCAGCGCTGCCCAAGTGATTGCGGTTGCCGACTCGACCGCGCCGGCCTTGACTGTTCCCGTAGGCATCACGGTCGAGTGCGACGAGTCGACCGAGCCGGCCAGCACCGGTTGGGCGGCGGCGACCGACAACTGCGACCCGGCTCCAGCGGTGACGCACAGCGACAGTGTCGTGGCAGGAAGCTGCCCGAACGCGTGGACGATCACACGCACCTGGACCGCGACCGACGCGTGTGGCAACATCGCGGAGGGTACGCAGACGATTACGGTGCAGGACACGACCAGTCCGTCGATCACTTGTCCAGCAGCCGTGACGGTCGAGTGTCTCGGTGACGTGCCGGCTGCCGATTTTGCCGGCGGTTCGGCATCGGACAACTGCGATCCGAATCCGACGGTCACTCACCAGGACATGGACAATGGCGGTACGGGCTGTGCGAGCGATCCGCTGATCATCACGCGTACGTACCGTGCGACGGACGCGTGCGCCAACTTCGTGGAGTGTGCGCAGACGATCACGGTCGTCGATACGACTGAGCCGGTGCTGACGGTCGACACTACGGCGATCGTCGTGACCGACGCTGATTGCTCCGGCGATGAAGCGGTGACGCTGCCGGTGGCCACGGCGACGGACAACTGCGACACAAGCGTCGTGATTACGAACGACGCGCCGGCCGCGTTCCCCGCTGGCGCGACGACGACGGTCACGTTCACCGCGACGGACGACTGCGGCAACGCGGCAATCGAGCAGCAGGTCGACGTGACGGTCAAGTATGGCGCCACGATCCGGGTGATCGCCAAGCGATACACGTTCGGCTTCGGCACGCGTCCCTGGATCACGCGCGAGCCGCTGGTCGGCATCACGGTTGCGGCCTTCGAGAAGTCCCCCGGCAGTTGCGCCTGGGATCAGTTGGACGACAACTGGTGGATCCTGTGGTGGGCGCTGCCCGACATCTTCGCCAACTGCACGCCGGTCACGACGGCCGTGACCGACGAAGACGGCCTGGCCTATCTGGACGTCCCGCCGGGCAATTACGTCGTCGCCAGCCACTTCGACTCGGACGGCGACGGCGAGCCCGACATGTACCTGGGACAGCTCACGTGCGGCCTGGAGTGCGGCGAGATGGAAACCGAGCGCCTGTTCATGCTCCACCTCGCCTGCGGCCGGCGGATGTGCGCCAGGTGGCACCGGCTGACCGGCTCCGAGCTGATCGTGGTCGAGCCCGAGGAGGTCCTGTGGGACGGCGAGGAGCAGCCGTATCCGTTCGCGTTCGACTCCGACGGCGTCTGGGACGTGACGGTCAGCGTCGCGCCGCCCGAGGGCTTCGTCTCTGACTTCGACGAGCTGTCGGAGAACGTGGACAACGAGCTCGAGGCGGTACAGTTCAACATCACCGAGGTCGGCAGCGACCTGGTGCCGACGCAGACCCGCTTCGAGATCCTGCACCGCGGCCAGCGGCACATCATCGAGAGCGAGATCGGCATCCGTCTCACGCCGGACTACGCGCGCCAGCGTGGGTTCGATGTCGATGATCTGCGCGCCCGCGGGCTGATCAAGGAGAAACCCAAAGCCCGCGCCGGCCAACCTCAGCCAAAGCCGTAGCCGCGGTTCCGCGCAAAGCCGACGGCTGCCCGGATAACGTAGCGTAGCTCACTGCACCCCGTCGCTTGCCCGGCAGGCGACGGGGTGCAGCGCTAGATCAAGAGGCTTCGGTCCCGGGGGACGGCTGGAGAGGCGCTGTTTGCTCCGCAGACGTTCGGCGGCTGGCAGAAAGGGGTCTGCGGCGGTGCCCGATGCGCTGGCCCGGGCGTTCTGCGTCTCATCCCGTGCGCAACGAGGGATCTGACGAGTCCGGATTATTCATCTCACGCCGAACGAAGTGACGCATCCGGCCTCGACACATGGAATTGCCTGCGGCCGTGCCGAGACGCACTGCTGTTACGGGTCCGCTCGACGGCGGATCACAAGTTGCGAGCATCGGGCTAGATCCCTCGCTGCGCTCGGGATGACTCACGAATAATCCGGGCTAACGCTGCGCGCGCACACAATCGGAAGAGATCCCGCTGGACGGTCCTGGGGGCACGAGGTGTTGTGGACAAGACGTTTCGTTCCAGAAGGTGCTTCGCGGCTTGAGCCTGACAGCCGCTATCAAAACCCCTCCCCCTCTCAGGGGGAGGGTGGGGAGGGGGTCGGGTGTCCGGTCTTTTGACCCTCCCCTTGGCCCCTCCCTAAGAGGGAGGGGGGTATTGTTAGCCCAAGTTGAACAGTTACGAAGCTTCAACGGCCCTGGTAAGAGCGGCGGGGCCGTTTTTCGGCAGAAGTCGTGACTACATTTGGGCGAC
>CAZDTB010000076.1:10626-14077 GCA_964508075.1 uncultured Planctomycetales bacterium | reverse complement strand
GGCGTCGGCGATGGCGGCTTGAATCGTCGGAAAGTCTTCCGGAACGTGCAGCGTGTCTCCAACGTGCAGCACAACGTCACGGGCCGTGTCGCCGAGATGGTCCGTCAGGTTGGTGAATCCGATCGTGGTGCTGTACTCGCCGCGTTCCAGGAGGTCGGCGTTTTCGTTGATTGCGACGGTCACTTCGACGGTGCCCAGCGGGGGGAGAGTGCCGGATGTGTCGCCCAGAACGCTTATCCAATCATCCTCGGGGATGGACGTTACCTCGTATTCGATCGACCAGTTGGAGGTGTTCAGTATTTGGTAGACGGCATGTGTCGGTGAGAAGGGACCGCCCGCGAGACCGCTGGAATCCAGTGCTGTGGCGGGGCTAACGTGCATGCCCGGCGCGACGGTCAGGCCTTTGATGCAGAAGTTTGCCGTGCTGTTGAAGTCGAAAAGGTCCAGCCATTCCGAACCGCTGCGATAGTAGCTCTCGCCCGGATTGGATGTCGAGTCCACCCAGGTGCGTCCGGAAGCACCGAGCAGAACCGGGATCTCCGAGCTCCGGTCGTACGCGTGCCCACCCCCCGAGAGTAGCACGTAGATGTAGAAGGCGTCGCCGGCGGTGAAGGGGATGAGCGCGTCCAGATCAACCGTGTGGAAGCCGGCCTGCGCGATAGTGCCGGTCTTCATGCCGAGTTCGTCCAGGAGTTGCCCGCCTTCAAAGCGGTCGTAGATCTTCACGGTGTAGGCAACGTCGTCGGTGCCAGTGCAGAAGCTCACAGAGCGCAGCGGATCGTCCCCGTCAGCCGTGAAGGTGTTGAAAGCCTCGCTGCAATCGGCCAGCGTGTCGCGCCAGCCGTGGTAGTCACGGTAATAGACGCGGCTATAGGCAAGGCGTTCGACGTCCTGAAAGGAAACAGCGCCCATCTGCGGCTCCTGGCAGCACCATTTGTCGTAGTACGAAATCCAGAAATAGCCGCTTAATCCCCAGCTGCTGCCCCAACTGTTCTTGCATATCCAGGCACCGGGCCCCTCCGGGGCCTGGGTGACGTGGTTGTCGTCCCAGCCGACGATGGCGATCGCGTGATTGGGCGGCAGCTCACTGCTGGGTGGCTGATAGTGGTTGAAGCCCCACATGAACGCCGAGTCGTACGCCATGCACGTCCCCATCACGCCTTCCGTCATGATCTTCTGCTTGATCAGGTCGATGTTGCTCAGATCGGCGCCGGCAACGTACCACTCGATGTCCCGCGCGTAATAATAGTGGTAATTAGGGTCGTACCGGTCCGGCGGCGTGTCGTAAGATTGCCCGTCGCAGTTTCGCACGGCACCCTCGGCTCGTGCCAGATACGCCGCCCCGACGCGGTAATCGCCGCCCCAATGTACCCCGAGGCCGCCGCCGGAGTTCGGGTCCGTGTCATCGTTGTTGTGCTGGTTGAATCCGTTCCACCAATCGAGGTGGTATTCTGCCAGGTTGGGCATTGGGTTGGTTTCGCCGTTGGCCGTCCAGTTGCCCGTCATCATGAGGTTGCCCTCCATGGCGGCCATGATGCCGTGTGTCCAGCAAGTACCACCCTCCTGCGTCCTGACCGGCGTTACGTAATTATCCCCATCAACATCGCGCAGGTCGAACGAGTCGGGTGGGTCGCCCAATGCGGTGGTGGCAAGGACAATCAGCGTCCAAATGGAGATGCTTTTGAGCACGGTTAGACCCTCCCACTGTGTACACACTTCGTTACTCACAGACCGTCCTGTACGCTCCGAGCAGCTCGTCCAGGTAGTACTCGTAAGTCACCACGTCCACCTGGCCGGCAATCTCGTGCCCGATCTCGCTGGACTCGGCGGTGGAAGCAAACATGCCCCCAAGCACCGCGGCCAGCACGGTCAGGTCGTGGCGATGCATGGGTCTCTCCTTGAAGGGCGGAAATGTGGCTAAATTCAGCCTAGCACACGGCCGAGGCAGAAGCAACCGAAAACCCCCTGATGTGGGTCGGCAGGGTGCATGACAGGATTGGCGGGTTGGAATTCGCCGGCCAAGCGTAGACGCGGGGATGGCGAGGCGGAGCGCGGTTTCCCGAGTTGGCCGGCGCCAACTCCTGGGGAAGCGATAGCCCCAACCAGGCGAATCCCTTCTTCAGAACACGCGGATTGCAGCCCTGAAAGGGCGAAGGTTAGTAGCCGGGGGCGCTAGCCCCCGGACGCGTCGGCGCGAGAGGACCAGCCCCGGAGGGGCGATGGAAGGGCTCACCCGGCCCCCGTTTCCGTCGCCCCTCCGGGGCTGGGTTTGTGGTGTGCTCGCGTTCCGGGGGCTGGCGCCCCCGGCTACTGACCGACGCCCCTCCGGGGCTATGCGATACCCACCTCATCGGCGGTTGCGCGCTCGCAGACCAGCTTCCGGCCCGCCCAGACCGTCATGCGCCTGGGTCGGCACTCCCGGCCGCGGTGGCGGGCGCGGTTGCCGCGGCTGTGACGGTCGCGGGCGTGGTTAGCGTCGTTGCCAGATGCGCCAGGCGCTGCGGGTCGCGCTGGCGTTCACCAGGCCGAAGATGACAATCAGGTAGCCGCTGCCGTCCCCGTAGGCGATCCAGATCACGCCGGTGGCCAGGCAGCCGATCGTCGCCAGCAGTGCCATGATGAAGTTCAGCGGGTACACGAACGGCTGGCGTGCATACGTGAGGGCCGCGACGACGAGCAGGCCGATACCGACGATGCGTGCCATCCAGACGAACGCCGTCACCGAGTCGTTGTAGAACTGCTCCTCCATCATCCCCACGGGCTTCAGCCAGAAGCCGACGTAGAGAAACAGCAAAGCCGAGATGATCGACATGAACGGCGATTCGACTACCGGCGGCGGCGGTTGCCTTTCGGGCTCAGTGGTGGGCGTCGGTTCCATGAATGACCTCCCCGTGTCTACTCGGAGGCGGTCTGCTCCGGCCAGTCGGTCAGGACGCGCTCCACGGCGCTGTCGATGAAGCTCTGGAGATCGGAGATGGTGGCGTGTTCGGCCAGCCGATAGACGTAGTCCGCGGCGAGCTTGACCACGCGCTCATTCTCCAGTTCCGCCCGGATCTCCTCCTGCACGTCCGCAAATGCCGTCTTCGTCGCGGGAATAATCTGGCCACACTGAGCGATGTACCAGCCGGTTTCGGTCTCGATCGGCTCGGTGTATTGCCCTTCCCCGAACGCGAAGATCCGGCGCGAGGCTTCCTCGTAAGGCGGCCGCAAGGGCTGCCCGATCTGGCCCCAGGACCCGCCCTCGGCCGCGTGCACGCCGCGCGAATACTCGCGGGCCACCTCACGGAAGTCGCGCTCCGCGAGGGCCTCGTAGGCGGTGCGGGCCTGGCGGCCGGCCTGCAACTTGGCCTGGGCTCGGGCCGAGTCGGAGGCGGCCTGCCAGGTGACGCCGGCCGGCAGAAACTCTTCGAACGGCAGCGCGATCAGCAACAACTCGCGGGTCGCCTCGGTC
>CAZDTB010000076.1:7121-10616 GCA_964508075.1 uncultured Planctomycetales bacterium | reverse complement strand
AGCGTTTGGCGTGGTTGCGATAGTGGGCCAGCAACTCGTCGCGGCGAATGCGAATCTGCGGCGAAAGGATCTCGTGCGTGTAGCTGCCGACCATCATCTGGCGTCGGAGCATGGCCCGGGCCTGATCCATCGTCAAGCCGTAGCGCTGAAGGTGGCTCTCGAACCGGGCGACGCTGTCGCCGAACTCGCGTGAGACGCGTTTGTCGATCTGGCGGTCGACCGTCTGGTCGAGCAGCGCGCGCTTCTCCTCGGAGAGCTCCGCGATGGCCTTCTCGTAAACCAGTAGCGAGCCGATCTCGTTACGGACGTGATCGCGAATCTGGCGGCGGAGCTGATCGGCCAAGCCCTGAGCGGTGTGCGTGCTGCGGGTCTGTTCGATCCAGTCGCGCAGGGGATAGAGCAGCTCGGCCACGGAGAGGGTCGAGTCGTTGACCATCAGGATGTCGCTGCGGATCGAGCTTTCCCGGGGGCGGACCGGGTCGGGCCGGGGCGGCGGGGGGTTCGGGCGCGGTTGCGTCTCGATCAGCGGGGCTTCCGTCGCGACCACCTCCCCGCTACGGAGGCGCTCGGCCCGCTCGGCGGCCAGCTCGGCCTCGCTCTTGAGCGTCGGCCGGCGAGCGTCGGGCGGCGGCGGGGACGTGTCAGCCCCACCGCTCTGGCACGAGGCCAGCGCCAGCATCGGCAGCACCAGACAGATCGTCAGAAGCGCGCAGCGCGGGTTCATCCTGACCACTATACTCCTGCTGACTCCAGCGGCCAAACCGGAAAGACAGGCTGGGTGAGAGCCTCGGCGGACTGCTGGAGCGTGTGACGGCCGTCGTCTCGCGCATGTGTTCTCCCCTGCTTGACGGCCGGTGCGGGGCCCGGCCGCTACCTTCCTCCATCCGCCGGTTCTGTCGCGCACCGGTGGTTGGGTTCGGGCGGACTCGTCGGTCACGGCGTGGCCGGCCTGTGGTAAACTTGCGTCGGGAGACTGGCTTTTCGTGGGAGGTGTGTCATGTCCCTTTCGTGGGTCATCGCGTTCTCGTTGGTCGCTGTCCTCGGGTTGGCGCCCACTTTTGCCGTCGCCGGTGACCGCATCACCGGGCGCAACTTCGCCACGCGCAGCGAGGTGATCGCCCGGCACGGGATAGCCGCGACCAGCCAGCCGCTGGCGACGCAGGTCGCGCTGGACATACTCAAGCAAGGCGGGTCGGCGGTTGACGCCGCGATCGCCGCCAATGCCGCACTTGGGCTGATGGAGCCAGTGAGCTGCGGCATCGGTGGCGACCTGTTCGCGATCGTGTGGGACGCCAAGACGCAGAAGCTGTATGGCCTGAATGCGTCCGGCCGTTCGCCGCTCGGCTTGACGCGCGAGTGGTTCATCGAAAATGGCCATGAGGAGATACCGGCGTACGGCCCGTTGCCCGTCAGCGTCCCCGGCTGCGTCGACGGCTGGTTCGAGCTGCACGAGCGTTTCGGCAAGCTGCCGATGACCGACGTGCTCGCGCCTGCGATCACGTACGCCCGCGAGGGCTTTCCGGTTTCCGAGCTGATCGCGTACTACTGGGATCGTGGTGGGGACTCTCTCAAGGACTACCCCGGCTTTGTCGAGACGTTCCTGCCCACCGGCCGCGCACCGCAGAAGGGCGAGATCTTCCAGAATCCGCGCCTGGCCGACACGCTCGAGAAGATCGCCACCGGCGGCCGTGACGTGTTCTACCGAGGCGAAGTCGCCGACGTGATCGACGCGTTCTGCCAGCGCGTCGGCTGCTTCATCCGCAAGGAGGACTTGGTACGCCACACGTCGACGTGGGTCGATCCGGTGAGCACGGTTTACCGCGGCTACCAGGTCTACGAGTTGCCGCCGAACGGACAGGGAATCGCGGCGCTTCAAATGTTCAACATCCTCGAGGGTTTCGACCTGCGCGCCATGGGTCACAATAGCGCCGCGTATCTGCATCACCTGATCGAGGCCAAGAAAGACCGCGCCCGCTACTACGCCGACCCGGATTTCGCCGAGCTGCCGATTCAGGGACTGGTCTCAAAGAAGTACGCCCGAGGCCGACGGTCGTTGCTGGATTCCACGCGCGCTTCACGCCGAATTCCTCCTGGCGAGTTCGAGTGGTCGCGGATCGACGCAAAGCTCCGCGACGGCGACACGATCTACCTCACCGTCGCCGACAAGGATCGCAACATGGTCTCGCTGATCCAGAGCAACTATCGCGGCTTCGGCTCCGGGCTCTGCCCCGACGGCCTGGGCTTCTGCCTCCAGGACCGCGGTGAGCTGTTCACGCTCGAAGACGGCCACCCCAACATTTACGAGCCCGGCAAACGCCCGTTTCACACCATTATCCCCGCCTTCGTCACCAAGGACGGCCAGCCGTGGCTCAGCTTCGGCGTAATGGGCGGCGACATGCAGCCGCAGGGACACGTCCAGATCCTCTGCAACCTGATCGACTTCGGGATGAACCTCCAGGAGGCCGGCGACGCCGCCCGCTTCCACCACACCGGCTCGTCCAGCCCGACCGGCAGCGTGATGACCGACGGCGGCACCGTCGCGCTCGAATCCGGCATCGGCCTGGAGGTCCGCCGCGAGCTGGAGAAGATGGGCCACAACATCGTCCACCGCGTCGGCCCGTTCGGCGGCTACCAGGCGATCATGTACGATGGCGAGAAGGACGTGTACTACGGGGCGTCCGAGTCGCGGAAGGATGGGCAGGCGGGAGGATATTAACATCCGATTTGACGACGCGCTGGCTCACGAGGGGCCGTTCGCGTGGTAGAATCAATGTGGGTGGCAAGCACGGAGCTGGCAGTTGAGCTTCCCCGGATCGATTCCACTGTGTACGCGCATGGGGCAAGAGATCCCGAACATGCAACTTCCCGACGCGCCACCCCACATCGTCGAACAGACGAGCGCCGCGCTTCGTCGGCGATTCCCTTTCGTCGATTTGCGCCGACCGCCGACGGGCCTATACAATTGTCATGGTCTAACCTTCGCGACTCGTCGCACCGCGATTCCAGACGCGGAGACGATTCAGGCGATCCTGAATGATGACGGCTACCGGCGCATACCGCTGTCGGACGTTCAGGCGGGCGACATCGTAATCTACCGGGATGGCCAGGAAATCAGTCACACCGGCTTGGTGCTGAAGACCGTAGAGGGATATCCCGAGGGAACCACGCTCCGGCGCACGGAGGTACTGAGCAAATGGGGCCAGGCTGGCGAGTACTATCACGCGGCCGGCGAAGGCCCCTACGCTAAGCACCGTGTTGAGTATTGGACGGACCGCCCATGAATCGGATGGCGCCAGGTTTTAAGGCACTCTTGTCAGACGACGTGCTTGTTGATGGTATGTTGGCATCAGACGTGCGGAGTCTCTGGCGGCGACTGGCGCGTAGTCCCGTTGTGCAGGATGTTGCACGCGGGATCGCGTCGGATCCGGATCATCTGCGCACGCTGTGCTACTTTGTCGAGGATTTATTAGGGCAGGACTATGACCGGCGCTATCG
>CAZDTB010000076.1:0-7111 GCA_964508075.1 uncultured Planctomycetales bacterium | reverse complement strand
CAGCCCGCGCGGCGATCGAGGGCAATTACGCCATCGAACTCGACGTCCAGCCCGACCGGGACCTCGTTCCGGTCGTCTTTCACGACGCGACCCTTGACCGGCTGACGGAAGCGACAGGACCCGTCGCGGCGCTATCGGCATCCGAGCGATATCGCGATATGCGCTGCGCTGGTACTGCTCGAGGACAGCCCTCTATCCGAGGTGCGTCAGCTCTTCGCAAGATTGAGGAGGATCCCCGTTCCGTCGCTGGCATGGGTCAAGCAAATGGCGGAGTACTGCGACGAGAAACGCTCCGATGCCACAATTATTGCTTGGACCACGCCGGCCGCAGACTCAGAAGATACTCAAGCCGCGTGGACCCAGGACTACTACGTCTCAAAAGGCGCGGGACCGTTGCGCGTCGACGTTCCGGACGATTGCATCCAGATACCTGCGTGACCCTGAGAGGTGCGAGCAGTGCCCGAGCATATTTTTACTGTCGTAGCACGTGGGCATTCCATAGATGCCCAAACGAACCAGGTAACGCTCTTTGGCGTGGTCGAGGCGGTTGGTGCTTCCGCGCTGCCGGTTGTGGTACCTGAGATGGCGATAGTCACGCTGTGGTGTCGGTCTAATGGCGACGAGGGCGCGGAATTCGTGCATCGTGTCCGCGTCCTGGGGCCAGCCGGCGACGAACTCAGGGCGTTCGAGGCACAGTTCCGTTTTGACAAGCCGCGTATGAGAATAGTCGGGCAGCTTCGCGCGTGCCGGTTCGAGCGTGAAGGGTGCCACCACGTGGAGATAACCGTTCGCCCAGCTGACCAGCCGAACGCATGGTCCTCACCTTGCGCCTTGTTTCCGATCGAGGTCCAGCTGGCTGATTCGCACGAGGCAGAGCGGCTATTCCACGACAACGATTGAGTCGACGGATCCTGGCGCCAGATCACGCACCAGCTTCGTTGGATCCCGCTTGAGACTCCGTTGCCCATGATCTCTTTATGAATCCAGACTCCGAGCCAATCCGCCCCGCTATCGGTGACAACGTCTACATCGCCCCTACAGCATATGTTGGCGGTGAAGTCACCATCGGCGACGAGTGTACGATCATGCACCACGTCACGATTCGGGGTGACGTGTCGAAGATCACAATCGGGCGGCGGGTGAACGTGCAGGACGGGACGGTTATTCACACGCTCACCGGGGTGCCGCTGGAGATTGGCGACGAGGTCGTGATCGGGCACCGGGCGGTCGTGCATTGTCGCAAAGTGGGCAACCGCGTGCTGATCGGGATCGGGGCGGTGGTGCTGGACAACTGCGAGATCGGCGACGGGGCGCTGATCGCCGCCGGCGCGGTGCTCTCGCCGGGGACGATTGTGCCGGCGGGCAAGCTGGCCCTCGGCATCCCCGCCAGGATCGTCCGCGACGTGAGCGATCAGGAGCGGGGTTACGTGGACTACGCACTGGAGAACTACGCGCGCCTCAACCGCGACCACGCCGCCGGGCGCTATCCGAACTGGAACGAGTGAGCGGCGGGTCGGCGGTTCGAGTTCGGACGCCGGCCGCCATTCCGGACTATTCACCGCGGAGAACGCGGAGAGCGCAGAGGACTGATGAATTAAGAATCAGGGCGACACAGGCGAAGCCAACGTGCCACGGGCCAAGGTCCGCCACGAGCATAAAGACATGGAGGACTCTCTGCGTACTCTGCGGTTAATGAACAAGGCGGGCTATGGCTGGGGCTGCGGCTGCCCGGGTTGGCTGGCGGGCTTTGTGGCGGGGGGCTTCCGCTCTTCCTCATCGTACGTGGATCCTACGTAGCCGAGCGCCTTCATCTCACGCTGGAGCTGCGGGTCAAGCTCGAGCGGCTTCGCATCGCCGGAGCCGAAGCTCTCGCCGCGCTTCTTCAACGCTGCGACCAGCTTTAGTGTCTGTCGGCGCATTTGTTCCGTCTGGGCGGCGAACTCCCTGGCGACGTTATGCAGCTCGTGCGGGTCCAGCTGCCGGTCGAAGAGCAAGTCCGGCTTGTCGGGCGTGTAATGATACCGCCATTGCGGCGAGGTCAGCGCGTAGAGCGGTCCGCCGAACTCGCCACAGTTGCGGGCGGAGCGTTCGGCGAGCACGGGGCGCTCCTGAAAGCCGGAGGCCAGCACATCGACGCCCCGAGCCTGGCTCTGGAACGCGTCGGCCCAGCCCGGCTTGAGTTGTCCCAGCACCGTCGGAAACACGTCGATGAGCGAGACGAGCGGCGTGAAGCGTTTCGGTAGGGCGGTGTCCGCGCGCGGAAAGCGGATCATCAACGGCACGTGGACCTGCTCGTTCCAGGTGCGGCCGTGCTGCGGCCAGTCGTGCTGGTTGAGCCCTTCGCCGTGGTCGGCGGTCAGGATGATGACGCTGTTTTCCCACAGCCCGCGCTGGCGCAGCGAATCCAGCAGCCGCCCGACGTGCTCGTCGCAGTAGCGGATCTCGCCGTCGTAAAGGTTGGTGGCGACGTGCGTGACCGTGGGCACGCGCCCGCGGCAGAGCCCCGGCCGGACCACGTCGGGAATCTCCCGCTCCGCGATGAACGCTTGCAGCTCCGGGTCGGTGGTGAACATCGAGTGGTAGGGCGCCGGCGGGTTGTACGGCACGTGCGGGTCGAAGTAATGCACGAACAGGAGGAACCGCTCGTGGCTGTGCTGGTTCAGCCACGCCAGCGCCGCGTCGGTCGTCGGCCCGGCATCAGCCTGAGCGGTCTCCGGCTGAACATACGTGTCGAAGCCGATATCCAGCCCGGCGACCCGCTTGAGCGGCGTGGCACCCACGAAGCCTGCCGTTACGCAGCCGTCTTCTTTGGCGAGCTCGACGATCGATCGCATGCTGGGCTTTGAACGGAACGGCTGCCCGCCGTCCCCCGCGTTCGCCAGGATGTTGTGCTCCAAGGGGTATAGCCCGGTGAAGAGCGAGACGTGCGCCGGGAGGGTCGTTGCCATCGGTGCGTAGGCCTGCTCGAAGAAAATCGACTGCTTGGCAAAGGCGTCGATGTTGGGCGAGGTATCGCGGAAGTATCCGTAGCACCCTAGATGATCCGCCCGCAACGTATCGATCACGATCAGGACGATGTTGGCCGGCCGAGCTTTGTCCTTGGCCCGCGCCCCCCGGTCGCATCCACCTGCAATCATGAAAAGGCCAGCCGAGGCGGCCCAGCAGGCAACAGCGTACATGAGCCAACGTGGTTGGCGTCGGCCTCTTCGCCCAGGCATCGTCGCTCTCCCGTGACGCAAACGTGAATTCATTGTATACCTGATCGGGTCGAAACAAGCTCTTGGATGCGTGCCTCAGCAAACGCCGCCAGGTCCGTCGGCGGTCCGGAGCACCGGGCGACGTTCGGCTCTCGATCGACCGGCTTCTGTGCCGATAAGAGTACCGAGGTGCCATCAGAGCGCCGGGTCAGCGGGACCGGCAACGAGGATAGGTAGCTCCATCGCGGGCTAACGCGTGGCTGTAATCATGGCGAGGCGATGTCGTAACTACGGTTACGGGCGCGAGTTATGACGATCGCAGCATTGCCGTGGGGGGATCGGGCCCGCTCCCGATCGCGCGGGCCGGTTGCGGAAAGCGCGCTCCTCGACTAGCAATATACGTCCGCGCAGCGGAGGGTGCGCAGCTCCACGGCTGCGGCCGTTGCTCGCGCTCGGCAAAAGCGGCCCACCCGACGGCAATGCAGTGTCGCGCCGTGGGTCGCTTGTTGTGAATATGATTGTGCAGACTTGAGAGAGACGCATTTATGCGGGTCTGGCCTGGAAACCCATATCCCCTTGGCGCCACCTGGGACGGCGAGGGAGCCAACTTCGCCCTGTTCTCCGAGAGCGCCACGGCGGTCGAGCTGTGCCTCTTTGATCAGCCGCTGCGCGCAAAGGAGACGTACGTTATCCCGATCCGCGAGCGGACCCATGGCATCTGGCACGTTTGCCTGCCCGATGTGCGACCGGGGCAGCTGTACGGCTACCGGGTCCACGGCCTCTATGCGCCGGAGAAGGGGCAGCGTTTCAACCCCGCCAAGCTGCTGATCGACCCCTACGCCAAGGCCATCAGCGGCCCGGTCGAGTGGAACGACGCTCTGTTCGGGTACCCCGTTGGCGACAAGCGTGACGATCTCATCTGGGATGCCCGCGACAGTGCCCCCTACGTTCCCAAGTCGGTCGTGGTCGATTCGTCGTTCGCCTGGGGTGACGACCGGCACCCACGGACACTCTGGTCGCAGACCGTGATCTATGAGTGTCACGTGAAGGGTCTGACCATCCGGCACCCGGACGTTCCTCCCGAGTTGCGCGGGACCTACCTCGGGATGGCTTCCGATCCGATCATCGATCACCTGACCGCGTTGGGTGTCACCGCCGTCGAGCTGATGCCCGTGCACCAGTTCATCGCCGAGCGCCGTCTCATTGAGAAGCAGCTCACCAATTACTGGGGCTACCATTCGATCGGCTTCTTCGCCCCGGACGTGCGCTATGCCACCCACGGGCGCTACGACCAGGTTTCCGAATTCAAGACGATGGTGAAGCGCTTCCACAGTGCGGGCATCGAAGTGATTCTGGACGTCGTGTACAACCATACCGGCGAAGGCAACCACCTCGGCCCCACGCTTTGCCTGCGCGGCTTCGACAACACCGCCTACTATCGGCTCGATCCGGACAACCCGCGCTATTACACCGATTTCACCGGGTGTGGAAACAGCCTGAACATGCTCCACCGTCGAACCATCCAACTGATCATGGACAGTCTGCGCTACTGGGTGCAGGAGATGCACGTCGACGGTTTCCGCTTCGACCTCGCTCCGGTTCTGGCCCGCGAGCTACACGAGGTCAACCGCCTGGGCCGCTTCTTCGCCATCATGCAGCAAGACCCCGTCATGGCCCAGACCAAGCTGATCGCTGAGCCCTGGGACCTCGGCCGCGGCGGCTACCAGATCGGTAACTTTCCCCGGGGCTGGACGGAGTGGAATGGAAAGTACCGCGATGCGGTGCGGCGCTTCTGGCGCAGTGACGACGGGATGATTCCCGAGCTGGCCTACCGGCTGTCCGGCAGCAGCGATGTCTATCGCGAGCGACGACACACCACCGGCGGGATCAACTTCATCACCTGCCACGACGGTTTCACGCTCCATGACCTCGTGAGCTACGAGCGAAAACACAACGAAGACAACGGCGAGAATAACCGCGATGGGCACGACGACAACCTGAGCTGTAACTGGGGCGTCGAAGGGCCAACTGATAATCCCGAGATCATCGAGATTCGCGAGCTGGTCAAGCGAAACTTCCTCGCGACGCTCGCGTTCTCACAGGGTGTGCCCATGATCGCGGCCGGCGACGAGCTTGGCCACACGCAACGGGGCAACAACAACGCCTACTGCCACGACAACGAGATCAGTTGGGTCGATTGGAATCTCGATGAGCATCGACGCGACCTGCTCAACTTCACCAGGAGAGTCTTCGCCATCCGCCGGACAAACCCGGTCCTCCGCCGCCGCGCGTTCTTCCGCGGCATCCCCGTCTCCGGTGAATCCGAGAAGGATCTGACTTGGCTGTGTCCGGACGGGGCCGAGATGACCGAGGCCGACTGGCACGACCGTTCCCGGCACGTGCTGGGCATGCTGATCCACGGGCAGGCCACCGATGAGGTCGACGAGCGCGGCCGGCTGATCAGTGGTGACACGTTGCTGCTGATCGTCAACAGCGGCTCCACCGCCTGCGAGTTCAGCACCCCGGATCTCGAGGCTCCCGGAATCTGGCGCGAGCAGTTGAACAGCACGCGCTTGGGCAAACGGCGCTACCTCGAACCCGGCAAGTTGACGGTGGCACCCCACTCCCTGATCCTGCTAAGCTATCAGGAAGCCTGACGGAATGGATGAGAGCGTGGGCGCAGCCAAGAAGTCAATGAGCAAAACCACCACAGAGGTCGAGCTGGAGCGCCTCATCGCCGGCGAGCACGGCGAGCCACATCGCCTGCTGGGCGCGCACCCGGCGACCGTGGACGGCGCGAACGGCGTGCTCGTCCGCGCGTTTCACCCGGATGCCGTCGGGGCTGACCTGCTGCGTCCGGGCGGCGAGTCGCGGGCCATGGAGCTGGAGGCCGCCGGCGGAGTCTTCTCGACCTTCATCCCCGACGCCAGGCTCCCGATGCACTACCGTCTGCGCTACCACCTTGCGGACGGGCATGCGTGGGAACAGGAAGACCCGTACCGCTTCCTGCCTACGCTCGGCGATACCGACCTGCATCTCTTCAACGAGGGAAACCACTGGCGACTGTGGGAATGCATGGGCGCCCACGCACGAACGGTCGACGGCGTCGCGGGCGTCTCGTTCGCCGTCTGGGCCCCCAACGCCGTCCGGGTGAGCGTGGTCGGCGCGTTCTGTAACTGGAATGGGCGCCGCTACCCGATGCGCCAGATGGGCAGCTCCGGCGTGTATGAGATCTTCATTCCCGGGTTGCTGCCGGGCGAGTTCTACAAGTACGAGATCAAGACGCGCTCCGGCGATATCCGGGTCAAGACCGACCCGTTCGCGTTTTTCATGGAGACTCCGCCCGGCACGGCCTCGCGCGTTTTCGCTTCTTCGTACGAGTGGAGCGACCAGGAGTGGATGGCCCGGCGCCCCGGGCGCGACCATGTCCGCGAGCCGATCGCCATCTATGAGGTGCACCTCGGCTCCTGGGCCTGGTCCGAGGAGGGTCGTTCGCTCACCTATCGCGAGCTCGCCCCGCGACTGGTCGAGCATGTCCAGCGCTTCGGGTTCACGCACATCGAACCCATGCCGCTGGCCGAGCATCCGTTCGGGGGCTCCTGGGGCTATCAGATCTCCGGCTACTACGCCCCGACCGCGCGCTACGGCGATCCGGACGACTTCCGGTACTTCATCGACTATTGCCACCAGCACGGCATCGGCGTGATCGTCGACTGGGTGCCGGCCCACTTCCCAAAGGACGATTTCGCGCTGCGGCGGTTCGATGGCACGGCGCTCTATGAGCACGACGACCCGCGCATCGGTGAGCATCCGGACTGGGGCACGCTGGTCTTCAACTTCGGCCGGCACGAAGTCCGCAATTTCCTGATCGCCAACGCTCTTTACTGGCTGAACGAGCTGCACGTCGACGGCCT
>CAZDTB010000075.1:0-14211 GCA_964508075.1 uncultured Planctomycetales bacterium | reverse complement strand
GGCCCGCGATGAGTTGTACGTCAACCAGATCAAGAACGAGGCCGAGGTCGAGCGCCACGTCGCCTCTGCCAAGGCCGAGCGCCAGCAGACCGAGGCGATGTGCGATGCCGAGCAAGTCGCGATCAAGGCCAACGCCGACATCACCACCGCCAACGCGACCGCCCAGCGGCAGATCGCCAGCGCCCAGGAGGAAGCGATCCGCGTAACCTTTGATTCTCGCGTGGCCCAGGCGGACTCGACCCGAATCCGCCTGGCGACGGCCCGCTTCCTGGACGACTCGTTCACCCGCAACAGCCTCGAGACCGCCTTGGCCCAGGCCCAGGCGGCCCGCGCCGAAACGCAGGCGCGTCTGGCCGGGCTGGCCAAGAAGCAGAAAGAACTGCAGCGGACGGCGATCAAGAACTGGGATGCCCGCCTCGCGCAGCGCTACGATAACGACTACAACTTCGATAACACGGTCACGGAGAACAAGGCTTCCCAGAAACCCGCGGTCGGCAAATAACCCAACCGGCGGCGCGTTTCTCCGAGCACGTAGGCCGGAAGTGACGCGACGCCGAACGACAACATGATCGCCGGTGGCTGTTCCCCCGCCCGTGGCACAAAACGCCGCGGGCGGTGGCCTTTTCCGGCGATCGTCACTTGCCGAAGTTGGACCGGATGCTTGACGAGCTAGCCTTCACGGATGGCGGGCGTCGAAGGACGCAACGCCTGCCGAGCCTCTACGGGTTGTCGCGCACAACCGTGACGCGCGGCGGGGCAACGAACGCCGAGTATCTGCTGGCGAGTTCGTCACGCGGCGGCATCTGCCCGTCCACGATCAGGATGCGGTAACGAAGCGGCAACACTTCGTCGGCCTCCAGCTTCTTCCTGAAGAACGCCCCGAAGCGCCCATAGTCCCGATATGCGGAATAGAGTGTCGGCTTCGGATTGTCCGGGTGGTTCATGTGCTGGACGCTGTAACGCCGGCCGTTGAGCCCGTACGACATCGCCGCCCACGGCAGATCCTGGTCCGTATGCGCGTCGATCCCGTCCTCGTGAAAACGGTAGGTGGCCTTGACCGTTTCGTCGCCGTCCGCGACGTCGTTGTGGGCGCGATACTGAACACCAGCGTGTTCCGGGTCACCGTTGAGAAACACGCCGGCGCCGATCGCCTTCAGCTCCGTGCGGAATTCCAGCAGCAGAACTGTCGGTGCGGGTTGGCGGAAGACGGTCACCTCACGCTCTTCCGCGATGACTGGCTGGTCGTCGGGATCAACCCAGTGAATCAACGCCCTGGATCGCGCGAGCACCGGCCCGGCGACGTGGCTCAGGATCCGCTGGTGTCGCTGGCTGACCTCCTTCATGTGCCAGAAATCATATTCGTGCTCGCCGTGCTTCAGCTTGTTCCAGCCGACGAAGATGCCGCGGTGGTGCGGGTACAACCCGCCAGCCCCGTTCGTCAGCAGGTTTCGCCCACTGGCGTCGAAGACGTGATGATACGGCTTGTAGGTCTCGCGCAGCCGTTCGGGTGTCGACGCGTCACAAGCGTACATATAGCGCAACACGGCCCGGCCGCCGAGCAGAAGGTCCAGAACGCCGTTGGATCGGCGCTTCCAGGAGAAGACTCCCTGTTGGAGCGCGTGCCCGGCGGAGAGCGTGGCGGTCCAGTCGCTCTCCCGGTCAGTCCGGGCGTGCGGCACGATCCACCATAACTCAACTTGATCGTCGGAACCCTTCATGAGCTGCCCGGGGATCGGCTGGCTGCTGGTGTCCCATTCGAGCAGCGAGACCGCAATGCCATCGGGCGCCAGACCAGTGAATTCCGCAGGCAGCCGCATCTCTACGTGAACCGGAACGTTGGTGCCGGCAACCTCACCGGCGGCCACCCGCAGCTTGACCGTCCGGGTCTGTCCCAGCGCCGCACCGCAGAGCAGCACTACCGCCAGCACCGGCAAGATGGGCCGGCGTTCAGCTTGATTTGTCATTCGGCACCCTCATTAGTCGGGGCTACACTTGCCCCGGAACGACGAACGGCTTGCGATAGTCACGCGTCAGCAGCGCGTTTGCCTGCCGGTCGCCGATGAATCGCTCCCTCTCTCCATCGAACTCGAGCGTGCGACCGCAACGGTAAGCGATGTTCGCCAGGTGCGGCAACACGGTCGACATGTGCCCCTCTTCGATCTCGCACGTGAGGCCTTCGCGCTTGCCGGAGCGCAAGGTGTTGATGAAGTTCGCGAAGTGGTTGCCGCCGCCCGCGCCGGCCAGGTCCATCGGGTCGGTTTCCTCTTCGACCGTCTCGCTGCTGCGGCCGGGCTCGTTCTTGCGGCCGTAGTACGTTCGCCACTTGGTGTCGACGCCGACGTGCATCCAGCCCTCGGTGCCGAAGAAAAGATTACCGATGCGAATGCCGCCTTCGTCGTTGGTGTACAGGCCGCGGACCTCGAAGACCAGCATCTTGCCGTCGGCGTACTCAAACGTGGCCATCTGCGTGTTGGGCGTTTCCTGGGCGGAGTCCCACTGGTAGTAGTCGCCCATCGAGCTGACCTTTACCGGATGCTCGTGCTTGTTCATGCCCCAACGAGCGATGTCGAACTGGTGCGGCCCCTGGTTGCCGATGTCGCCGCAGCCGTAGTCCCAGAACCAGTGCCAGTTATAGTGGAAGCGGTTCTGGTTGAACGGGCGCTGGGGGGCGCAACCGAGCCAGAGGTCGTAGTGCACGCCGGCCGGAACCTCGCTATCGGGGAAGCGGCCGATGCTGTCGCGCGGCTTGAAGCAGAGCCCCTTGGCCATGTAGATCTCGCCGAGCTTGCCGTCGTGCAGGAACTTCATCGCGCGGCGCACGTTGCGGATCGAGCGGTTGTGGAAGCCGGTGGAGACGAGGCGGTCATATCGCCGGGCGGCCGCGACCATCTGTCGGCCTTCCCAGATGTTATGGCTGACCGGCTTTTCGACGTAAACGTGCTTACCGGCCTGGCAGGCCCAGATGGTCGCGAGTGCGTGCCAGTGGTCTGGTGTGGCAATCGTGACGGCATCGATGCTCTTGTCGTCGAGGACGCGCCGCAGGTCGTGTTCGGTGCCCGGTGCCACACTCTGGATCTCCTCGATCTTCTTAACGCGTTCGGCGAAGAGGTTCTCGTCGACGTCGACCAGCGTTTTGACAAACACGTTCGGCAGTCCGGCGAAGCCTTTGGCAAGCTCCTGCCCGCGACTGCGGATGCCGATGGCCGCGATGTTGATGCGGTCGTTGGCTCCGATCACACGGCGCGGCACGGGCGTGATGGCCGTTCGATCCGCGGTGCACGAAATCAGACTGCCGGCGGCGACGACGCCGGCGGCGGCCTGCGTGCCTCGAATCAGGAACTCACGACGCGAGACGTGCTTGTGTTCAGCCGACATATCGATTTCTCCTCACGATCGGTGTGGTTTCCGGGCGGCAGCTCCATGAGCGGTGTCAATCCAGCGGAACGATCCAGACGTTGCGGAATCGCACCTCGTTACCATGATCCTGGAGCAGGATCGGTCCCGGCTGCGGCCCCTCCGGCCGCCCCGCGCCGGTCTTGTTCTTAAGCTCAACATCGTCGTGAATCAATACGCCGTTGTGAAAGACGGTGATGAGCGCGTTTTCGATCTTGCGGGCGTCGTCACCATGACCCTCCCAGCGCGGGGCCCTGAAGAGGATGTCGTACGATTGCCACTCCCCCGCCGGCTCCGACGCGTTCTCGTCCGGGACCCGCACACGATACAGGGCGCCACAATCCCAGCTCTCGGGCTTCACGCCGTAGGAATCCAGAATCTGAATTTCGTAACGCTGTTGGAGATAGACCCCGCTGTTGCCACGGTTGCCGCGGTCGACACCTTCGGGCAGCGGCGGGAGCCGCGGCACGTTGAACTCGACGTGCAGCCGAAAGTCCTGGAACTTCGACTTGGTGACGATGCTGCCGGTTCCCGGCGTGACCTGCACGGCGCCATCGACGAGCTTCCATTTGACCGGACTGCCATCGGAATGAGTCCAACACGGGAAATCGGAATCGAAGGGGAAGCAGGAGATGTTTGTTGGATAGAGTTGCGAGCTCATCCGGCGCAATTCGGGATCGTCTCTCATGCCAGCCATCTGCTTGCGAAGCGTCTGGACCGCGACGCGCAGCTGCGCGGATAGATCTTCCCAGCCACATTCCATTGAGATGCCGCCCCGGTAGCCGATGTCCGCCAGGGTCTGCAGATGCGGTCGGAAGTCGTCACCCATCACTCCGGGCGCCGTGCGTTTCTGCTTCTCCGCGATATGCACGTGCCGAAGCAGATGGCCGGCGGCGCGGATGTGCTGGGGCGGCTCGTCCATGCGCAGCATGTGATAGATGTCGGCAAGCAGTCGCACATTCGGATGGCCGACCGCCTCGACGATCCGGACACCCTCGGGCAGGGTGTTGATGAAATTGCACTCTTTCGAATTCAGTGGCTCGATCGCGATCACCACGTCGTTGGCCGCCGCAAGCGGCGCCATCTTCATCAGCAAGCCGATGAACTGGTGCTCGGCGCGCGAACGATCGAAGCCGTCGGGAATCGATCGCGCGCCGCTCGATCCGAAGACGATTGTCTTGATCCCGACCTGTTTCGCACGCTCGAACGCGGTCTGCGCGAACTTCAGCACCGCGGCGTGATCCGCCTCCGGGCCGACACACTTGAGCGAGCCGGGCAGAAATCCGTTTGCCGCGCGGATCGGCAGCTTGCAGGCCTTGGCGGCTTTGAGGTTCGCGGCAAAGTCGGCGTCGGGCTTGTCCGGAACCAGGAACCGGCGCACGCCCACTTCGATGTAGTCGCCGCCGCTCTGCCGTATGAGCTCGGCATTCTCCAGCGAGGCGCAGACGCCGATCTTCGGGGCAAAGGGCTGATCGCGGTTCGAGCCGCCGTTGGCGAGCGCGGTCGGAACGACGAGCCAGATTAGAGGCACCAGCAGAGTACGCAGGCGGCAAGATCCGTGGATCTGTTGGGTAACCATGGTTGCTCTCCGGTTGCTGGTGACTAGGGGCCCTCGCTTGCGGTTCGGGTTCGGGTCGTGTCCGCGGCCGTGAAGGCATCCGGTGGAGTTCACGTTGGTCGCCGGTCACTGACGCGCCAGTTCCAGAGCCGCCGTCGTTGTGCGATATTTCGTCAGCATATTCGGCACTTCCCAGTCCGGGAGCTTAGCGTCGACGAGGTACTTCAGATAGCGCTCGGTGACCTGCCGGAAGTGGGCCTCGTGCCCGACGCGGTACTTCTTCGGGATCGCGATTTGCCAGACGTTGCCGGCGATTCGGGCGCCCACGCCCGGATACACCTGCTGCATGTCCGCCATCGCCCGCCTCAATGCATTCGCCAACGCCTCGCGATCCACTCCGGGAACCGGCTGGACGTACAGCTCCGGACGGTAGTTCTGCTCCCGCTCCTGCCGGATGATCAGATTCGACCGCGTGCCGCGCATGATGGAGTAGTGCGTGTCCTGTCCGCCGGGCGGCGCCTCGAACTTCCACTTCACTCCGATGCGCACGTGCACGCCCCTGAGCGTGTAGTCCATCACGCCGTTGGCGTGGCAGGGCAGGTTGCCGTCCGCATCCAGCCTGACGCGGAGGAAATCCGGAAAGTCATCCAGCCGCGTGACCTGGCGGTACTGCTCGGGCGTGATCGTGGTCGGCCAGCGCAGCCCCGCCAGCACCTTGACATCACGCTCGAAATCAATCACTTGCTCGGGGAAGCAGGTCCACATCACGAGGTCGACCAGGTGCGTCGTCACGTCGACGATCCCCTCGCCCTGCTGGGTGGTGTCGAAATACCACGCGGGCCGCTTGATCGGATCCCCCGCCACCTGCTTGAAGAAGTGGTGCACACTCCGCTTGACGACCGCCGGCTCCTTGAGCGTCCCCTTCTGCAACCGCCCAAACACCTCCGGATCCGCTGCCAACTCCTTCTGCAAGATCGTCGTGATCTCGCAGCGCTCGGTCATGATGTCGTATAGCAACACGCCGTTTCTTCTCGCCGCGCTGAAGGCTTCTTCCAGAAGCTTACAGCCCGCGCCGTCGATGCACATGGGCTTGTCGGACAAGACGTTCAACCCGGCGTCCACGCAGGCCTTGATGTATTTGGCCTTGTTACGGTTGTTGCCCGAGATGATCACCAGGTTACCCGGTCGCTGTTCCAGCAGCTTTTCCAGGAAATCATCCCTCGCATACACATGTTCCCGCCAGTGCGTCGGTTGCTCCGTCCGACTATTGAACCCCTCGATCCGGCGCAAGTGGTCCTCAACATCCGGCCCCGCCGGTGCGTAGACATGGACTTCGGGCGACACCTGCTCGTACATCGTCTTCTGAACCAGAGCGGCATGAAAATGCCCAGGGTCGAGCGTCATCAGAACCACTTCGCCGACCGCCGCCGTAAAACTGGGATGAGACGCCTGCCGGGCTGTGCAGCCGAACGAGACCGAGAGTGGAACCACCAGGAGACCCGTCAAGAGCATCCTACCAGCCATCGCGCTTCCCTTCCGAATCCGAACCCGGGTGTGTGCTCCCCACTCGCCGCAACGCGACGCCGCACGCCGCACGCCGCATCATATCCCGATCGGCGTAGCCTCGCATCGACGGACGCATTATAGAGGAAACCCGCTTGGCCAACCCAGGTTGAGTGGACCGAGCATGTCGTTGCAGAACCCCGCGTGGGCAGCAGCCCGTGTCGTGCCTCTCGGCGCTACGCACCCGCCCCGTAGTTGGACAGCAATCTGAGCAGATCCCAGAGATCGACGCAGCCGTTGGCGTCGAAGTCGGCATTCGGGTTGTAGTTGGGGGCGCCCGCGCAGACGCCGTACGCGCCGAGCAGCCCGGCCAAGTCAGCCAGATCGACGTCGACGTCACCATCGACGTCGCCGGGCAGGCACCCGCCCTGGTTCAGCAACACCACGACGCAATCGTTCCGCCGGCTTGTCGTCACTAGGTCGAGCCGCTGGTCTCCGTTCAGGTCGCCGACCGCAACGGACTCGCAGATATGACGGTAAGTCCCAAAGTGCATCGGGGAGGCGAGCGTCCCGTCGCCGTCGTTCAACAGCACGGAGACATTCGCGCTGTCCTCGTTCAACACCGCGAGGTCGAGCCGGTCGTCGCCGTCCAGATCGCCGACCGCAATCGAGACCGGGAAGATGCCGGCTTCATAGAACACCGGCGGGGCAAACGTGCCGTCGCCGTTGTTCAGCAGCACCGAGACGTTGTTGCTCCAGGCGTTCGCCACCGCCAGGTCGGGCCGCTCGTCGCCATTCAGGTCGCCGAGCGCGGCGGAATAAGGGTTGCTACCGACCCAATAGTCCACCGCTGGGGCATAGGTTCCATCGCCCTCGTTGAGCAGCACTGAGACGTCCTCGCTCCAGAAGTTCGCGACCGCCAGGTCGAGCTGGTCATCCCCGTTCAGGTCACCAACCGCCACGACCCGGGGGTAGCTGCCCGCGCCATAGTGCACCGGCGGAGCGAACGTCCCGTCACCGTTGTTCAGCAGCACCGAGACGTTGTCGCTGTCTCGGTTCGCCACCGCCAGGTCGAGCCACTCATCCCCGTCCAGGTCGCCGGCCGCAATGGACCGAGAGCCGTCACCGGGCCAATAGTATGCCGGCGGGCCAAACGTCCCGTCGCCATCGTTCAGCAGCACCGCGACGTTGTCGCTATAGCGGCAGGCCACTGCCAGGTCGAGCCACTCATCCCCGTTCAGATCAGCGACCGCAACGGACTCAGGGCCGGCGCCGGTGGCATACTGTACGGCGGGGGCGAACGTTCCCTCGCCCTCGTTCAGCAGCACCGAGACGTTGGCGCTCCAGGCGTTCGCCACCGCCAGATCGGGCCATCCGTCGCGGTCCAAGTCGCCGACCCCAACGAACCAGGGCTCGTTCCCGGTGGCATAGCACAGCGCCACGTCAAACGTGGCGTCGCCCTTGTTCCGCAGCACCGCGACGTTGTTGCCACACCAACTCGGCACTACTAGTGTAGTGTCTCACAAATACGATACCGTGGTGGGGCAGGCCTCCGTGCCTGTCACGGCGGGCAGGGACGCCCGCCCCACCTCTACAGAAGGTTGCTTGTTTCTGAGACAGTACACTAGGTCGAGCCGTTCGTCGCTGTCCACGTCGCCCAGAGCAGCGCACAGGGAGCAGAAGGCGGGGCCACAGTGCACCGCCGGGCCAAACGTCCCGTTACCCGCGTTCCGCAGCATCCAGACGCCATTCGCCTCCACCGCCGCCAGGTCGAGTCGTTCGTCCCCGTCGAGATCGCCCAGGCCAATCAACACAAGGCCCTCGACGGCGTCATAGTCCGCCGCCGCGGCAAACGTCCCGTCGCCGTTGTTCAGCAGCACCGAGATGGTGCCGCTGACCCCGTTCGCTACCGCTAGGTCGAGCCAGTCGTCGCTGTTCAGATCACCAACCGCGACGGAGTTAGGACCTTCGCCGGCACCATAGTGCACCGGCGGGGAAAACGTCCCGTCACAGTTGTTCAGCAACACCGAGACGTAGCCGTCACTCCAGTTCACCACCGTCAGGTCGAGCCAACCGTCCCCGTCCAGGTCACCGGCCGTAACGCAACAAGGGCTGAAGCCAACGTCATAGTGTACCGCCGGCGCAAACGTCCCGTCGCCGTTGTTCAGCAGCACGGAGACGTTGCCGCCATAGGAGTTCGCCACGGCCAGGTCGAGCCACTCGTCCCCGTTCAGGTCACCAACCACAACGGAGTCAGGACCTTCGGCAGCGCCATAGTGCACCGCCGGGGCAAACGTCCCGTCGCCGTTGTTCAGAAGGATCGATACGTTATCGTTATTGTTGTTCGCCACCGCCAGGTCGAGCCGCTCGTCCCCGTTCAAGTCGCCGACCGCAACGGAACAAGGGTAGCTGTAGTCCCCGCTAAAATAATGCACGGCCGCGGCGAACGTCCCGTCGCTGTTGCTCAGCAGCACCGATACGTCGTGGCTGCCGTAGTTCGCCACCGCCAGGTCGAGCCACTCGTCGCCGTTGAGATCGCCGACGGCAACAGATCCAGGCTCCCGGCCGACGTCGTACTGCGGAGCGGGAAATAGCGGCCCGCGAGCCGGCGCCGCGCTGCCGCAGACCAGCGCCAGCACCAGCGACATGCCGAGACCAAACTGGAGGTCACGATCTGACATCGGGCCACCTCCTTTGCGATATTCCCCATTTACCGCGTATCCGCCAGGACACTCGCCCCGATCTTGATCAGCATCTCTCGTAGCGTCGTCGGAGAGCGGTGCTTGACCACCATGGCCAGCCCCAGCCTGCGCGGGAAGTCGCCCAGGTTCTCCGCCCAGCTCGAGCCGCGATGCCGGAAGCCCAGGATTCATTGGCCCAAATCCATGTGTAGTATACCACGGCCACAGACACCATTGGGAACATCTCGGACTTAGACCCTGTTGTCGTAATCCGACGTTCGCCGCCGCGCCCGCGTCGGGAACTCGTGCCTCTCCGCATGATGGATCGGGCCCGGGCGGTTACCATCTCCGGCAAGCGTGCACCTGCTGATGCTTGGAGCCCGGGCGTGTCCCATAGTGTCCTGCTTGCCATCGCCGGCATCGTTGTGCTGGGCATCGGTGCGCAGTTGCTGGCGGCCCGTTTACGCCTGCCCTCGATTCTGGTGCTGCTGATCTTCGGGTTCATCGCCGGTCCGGCGACAGGGTTTCTGCGGCCGGATGAGCTCTTCGGCGAATTGCTGTTTCCGCTCGTGTCCATCTCGGTCGCCCTGATTCTGTACGAGGGCGGGTTGAGCCTGAAGCTCTCAGACCTGCCGAAGGTCGGCGGCGTGGTGCGCAACCTGATCCTGGTCGGTGCGCTGGTAACCTGGGCGGGCGGGGCGGCGGCAGCACGGCTGATCTTTGGGCTGGACCTCGGTCTGGCGACATTGCTCGGAGCCCTGCTGGTGGTCACCGGGCCGACCGTAATCGGCCCGTTGCTGCGGCACATCCGGCCCAGCGGGTCGGTCGGCCCGATCCTGATGTGGGAAGGCATCGTCATCGACCCGATCGGCGCCGTCCTGGCCGTGCTGGTGTTTGAGGCGATCAGCGGCGGTGGACAGGGGGCCACGGCGCATTTCGCGGTCGCCCTCCTCAGAACCATCGTGCTGGGAGGGGGATTCGGCCTGCTCGGCGCCGGTTTGCTGACGCTCTTGATCTACCGCTACTGGGTCCCGGACTTCCTGCAAAGCGCGGTGTCGCTGATGCTCGTGGTGGCGGCGTTCACCGGAGCGAACCTCCTGCAAGACGAATCCGGCCTGCTGGCGGTGACCGTGATGGGCATCGCCCTCGCCAACCAGAAGTACGTCGACATCAAGCACATCGTCGAGTTCAAGGAAAACCTGCGCGTTCTGCTGATCTCTTCGCTGTTCATCCTGCTCGCCGCCCGGCTCGAGCCGCGTGATCTGACCGGCGTTGCGCTGGGCGGGGCGCTCTTCGTCGCCGCGCTCGTGCTGGTTGTCCGACCGCTGGCCGCGTTCATTTCCACCATCCGCTCCGGCTTGCCACGTACCGAGCGGCTGTTCCTGGCGTGGATGGCTCCGCGCGGCATCGTGGCCGCCGCCGTGTCAGCCGTCTTCGCGATCCGCCTGCAGGAGCAGGGTTATGTCAACGCCGAGCTGCTTGTGCCGATCACGTTCATCGTGATCATCGGCACGGTGGCGATTTACGGGCTGACGGCACCACTGGCAGCCTATCGCCTGGGAGTGGCCGATCCGAACCCACAAGGCGTCCTGCTGGTCGGCGCGCACGGCTGGGCGCGCGCACTGGCGACGCTGTTGCAGGAGAAGGGCTTCCGCGTGCTGCTGGTCGACAGCAACCGTGAGAACGTCGCCGCCGCCCGCATGGCCGGCCTGCCGACCTACACCGGCAGCGTCCTCGCCGAGTACGCGATTGCCGAAATGCGTCTGGGCGGGATCGGCCGGCTCCTCGCGCTGACACCCAACGACTGGGTCAACACGCTCGCCGTCCAGCGCTTCACCAGTGTGTTCGGCAAGGCCGAGTGCTATCAGCTCCCGCCGCAAAAGGAGCCGGCCGGCAAGCAAACCCTGCACAAGCACCTGCACGGCCGCTGGCTGTTCGCGACCGGCCTGACCGACGCCGAGCTCGAGCGGCGCTTCGCCGCTGGCGATGCCGTCAAGGCCACGCCGCTTTCTGACGAGTTCGACTTCGCCGCGTTTGAGTCGCTCTACGGCGAGTCGGCGGTACCGCTCTTCGTAATCACGGAGAGCGGCAGACTGAAGGTGATCACCGCCGAGGAAACACCACAGCCGCGCCCCGGGCAAACGTTGATCAGTCTCGTGCGAGAACCCCAGCAGCCGACGCCGGAGCCGCCCTGAGCTCGCCTACGGCGCTAATCCCCGATTGATTCCTGTCCCCCCCCACCGAGGTTGTGAACCACCTCCCCAAGCGCCGCGCGCCAGATACACGGCGCAGCACACCGCGATCAGCGCCAGGTCGATTCCCGCGATCAGGTAAAAATAACGGACGACCGCCCCGGTACCGAAGCCGTAACTGTGCAGCCCGATCCCCAGAACGTAGTTGACCCCGACGTAGGTCATGATGATCAGCCAGAACGCCAGGATGCTCTTGAGCGCCGTGGCAAACCGACCGCGCGCCAGCAGGAAGATCAGCATCGCTACGCCGCTGCCCGCGAAGGCCAGCAGCTTCAGCGGCGTCAGCGGAGCCAACTGCGGGACGACGAGCACGAACACGCCGGCGCCGAGCAGAGCGGCAACAACGTACGCCCAGAGCGGGATCTTGGCGCGGTCGATCCGCACGTGCAGGATCGCCAGATATCCTAGAAACGCGACCAAAGACCAGACTTCCTTCGGGTCCCAGCCCCAGTAACGCCCCCAGGACGCCGCCGCCCACATGCTCCCGGTGATGATGCCCCCCAACAGCAGCAATGCCCCGATGTGAACGTACCAGTAGTGCACCCGGTCGATCTTCTCGGCCAACCCCCCGCGCCCCGGCACGACCGCCATCGTTACCAACTGAACATGCGCGATGACGACGGCAACCGCCAGCACGGCGTAGGAAATCATGATGACCGGCACGTGGATCGACATCCAGATCGTGTCCAGCAAGACCGGCACGATCGGGCGGATGTAATGATCCAGCGGCAAACAGTCGGCTAGAATCAGTGCCAGCGCCCCGATCGCCGACGCCGTCAATGGAACCAGCCGGTCGCGCAGGACGGCCAGTGACAGGACAGCGAACCCGCTCGCGCCCCAACCGAGGAACAGCAGGGACTCGAACATGTTTGCCGCCGGAATCCGTCCGGCGATCTCCCAGCGCAACAGCAGTCCGTACGTCAGCAGCCCAAAGCCCGCCAGCAGCACCACGCCTGCCAGGGAGTCGACGCCTCTGCGGCCCCCCCCGGCGGCGGTCACAGCCCCAGCCCATTCGCGCCGCGTCAGCAGCGCCGCCGCTGCCAACACGGTCCCGATGACCATCACCATCCAGGCGGCGCGAAACGGCTGTAGCCGGTTGTAGCGCAACTCGGTCGCGGTCAACGCCGGATCGGGCCGATATGCGGCCGGCAACGCCCCCAACGCCGAAATGAGCTGCTCCGAGGCGGCGGCAAACGCTGGCGCGTCGTCGGCCCGGAAGGCGTCACCAAGCGACGTCCAGGCCACGCCAACCGGGTCGTCGCGCCCGTCTTCGGGAGTGTGGCGTGGGATTGGTCGCCACGCTCCGGAGAGATTTTCGCTATCCGGGATCGTCCGAATCGTGCGCCCACCGAACACTTGCCGCAGCGTGAACAGCTTCTGGTGGATCTCGCCGACCTTGGCTTCGAGCGGGTTGAGTTTTCGCCCGGAGCCCGCGCGTCGCAGAGCATCGACCAACGCAAGGAAGGGCTGGTGAGTGCTCAGCTCAGCGTACGAGAAAGTGGTCTGACCGGACGGCAGCTCCAACTCCGCCCGCAGCTCCGTGCTGTCGATCTTGATCAAGGGCTGCCCCTGCCAGACTTCGGGCTCAAACGTCCACGCCAACAGCAGCAGTACCGCATCATGCCCTTCGTAGAACGCATTGCCGGTCACCGATTCCACGATGTCGCGCGCCACGGTGTCCAGCGGCGGCCAACGCCCATCGTGCTGTACCGGCAGCGCGCGGATCGCATCCAGGTCGAGCGTGGTCGGGAGCTGCGCCGCCGCCGGCGGCCAGGGCACCAGCAGCAGGCTCAGAAATGGCAACACCAAGCGCGACATCTATGCCCCACTTTCTGCCGAAGCCGCTGCAGCCTGCCGACGCGATGTCCGACGTTGCTCCGCGATGCGGGTCGCCACCACGATCGCCATCCCGAGCATCAGCATGACATAACCAGTGAAAACGATCGCCTGACCCGGGTCGCGCGACACGCCCAGAACGCTGACGCCTTTTCCATCCTGCTCCGACACACGCATTTGATAAAACCTGTACCTGCCGTGCTCGACCGGATGGTTCATGCTGACCACGTGACTCCGCTCCCGCCCGCTGAGGGAATCAACCGTGGTGATCTGACTCTCGTACGAGCGCGGGATCGTCTCGCCCGGGTACCGCCCGACGTGCAACCGATTCAGCCTCAGGGCAAACCCGAGCGGGACACGTTTGTCCGCATAGATCAGCTCGTACGGCGTCCCACCGACGAGCACTGGTCGCGGCTCGTACTTCTGCACCCACGTCTCGGCCGTCTCCGCGGGTGTGCTTACTTTCAGCAGTAGCCCCGGCGAGCGATCGGCTTCGACGGATTCGCTCGGCTCGAGCGACTCCTCGACCCGCGCGTGCGCGAACCGCCGCAACACCCCAAACTTCCATCCGGGCCAGGGCGTCTCGACCGGCGTGCCGATGCTCAGCTTCGTAACCTGAAGCGGCCGGTTCTCCAGTTGGAACCGCACGTACAGCTCGTCCCCAGCCCCCTCGAGGATTTCGAGTGGCGCGATCGGCGCGGGGTCGTCCACCGCCACGAACGTCACCTGGACCTCTGCCAACTCGTCGCTCGCGTGTGAGAAGCCCGGGAAGTCCGCGAACGCGATCCGCCTGACGGTTGCGCTAGGGCCGGCGATCTCCACCTCGATCGCCGGGTTGTCGCGCTGATCCGGCGCGTTGCTCAACCGCCTGTCCCGGCCGACGACCGCGTGCGGCACGTATTGCAGGACGCGAACGCTATAGCCGGTCTCGGCGAGCGCTGCGGCCCGATCGGTGCAGTCCTCCAACGGAATTTCATACGTCTCGTCG
>CAZDTB010000074.1:0-14347 GCA_964508075.1 uncultured Planctomycetales bacterium | reverse complement strand
CCAACTACGGGGCGGGTGCGTAGCGGCCGGCGCCCCTGCCGGCCGTAACGAATCGAAGACGTCCTTTCCTTGACGGCCGACACGGGGGTCGGCCGCTACGAATCTCACATTGCTGTCCAACTACGGGGTGGGGTCGTAGCAGCCGGGTCTCGCACGCACACCTGCCGCGCTACCGGGACAGCCAGGCACGGGCGGGGTATGCTTCGACCCGTGTGTGACGTCGGTAACAGCAGCTGTTCTCGAGGCCTCAGCGTGGATCCAGCGCAGTCTGAAAGACCACCGCGCAGGCGGATAGCCGTCGTGCGGCTCTGGCGGGGGCTCAACCGCCTGCGTTGGTTCTGGCGGTGCCCGCTGAAGGTCGCCGTATTCCTGCTCGTCACGGCGCTCGTGCTGTATCCGAAGCTCTGGTTGCTGCCGACTGCGTTCGCGCGTTATCGCGACATGAATTCGGTTCTGGATTCGACGCATCCGCAGCTCGTTGCACTACAGGAGCGCGTCCGTGACCGACTGCCTCCCGACGCGCCGATGAAAGAAACGTTGCAAGCCGTGCAGCAGGCCGTGTGTGAGCGGATCCCCTACGCCTGGGACTGGGAAGTCTGGGGCGTGTGCGAGTACCTGCCGACCGTGGACGAGGTGTTTGAGCAGGGGAGGGAGGACTGCGACGGTAGGGCGGTGGTGGCGGCATCGCTGCTCAAGCGGATGGGCTACGACGCCTGGCTGGTCAGCGATCTGCTCCACGTCTGGGTCCAAACGCCGGAGGGTGAAACCATGTCGCCCACGGGCGGCGAGAAGACCTTCGTCGGGACCGACGCGGGGACGCGGGCCACCATCTCGATACGCATGATCGGGAATCTGGGACGCGGCTTGTCGTACGGCATCGCGGTGTTCCCGCTGATCCGCGAGCTGATCATCCTGGCGACGCTCTGTGCGTTGGCGATGCAGCCGTGGTCGTCCCCGCGACGCCGTGTGGCCGGTTGCCTGGTGTTGTGGGTCGCGTTGGAAGTGCTTCGCCACGCCGGTCGTCAGGCTGCCATGGATGGTCGCACGCTCGATGTGGTCGGCACCTGGGTCGGTGTGACCCTGGCGGCGGCCGGATGCGTAATCCTGATCGTCAGAGCGGGACGTCCGCGTCGGCGTTCCGCTGCAGCGCCTCTTGAATAAGTGGCGGGGGGTGGAGCTCACCTCGGCCTATGCCGGGACAGTGTCGGGCGGCCTGCTCCCAGGCTCGCGGCGTGGCGAGATTTGACTTCCAGAACGGCCAGGTTCGGCATTGCACGGGGCGGGCCGGGTGGATCGCGCAATGTGTGCGCCCGTCCGGGTCGCGCACGAGGAATTCGCAGTCCCCGTTTTCCAGCTCGAGCAGGCTTCGTCGGCCGCCGGCCCGCCGGGTATGTGCCTGTTCGAATCGTTCGACAGCCATGCCGAGTTGCCGGGCGATGGCGCGGATCTCCTCTGAGCTGACCCACACGTAGCCCGGGGCGCCGCCGCAGCAATGCCCGCACCGCGTGCAGGCGAACTTGAGACCATCGGCATACCAGGGCGGTGTTGAGGCCGTTTTGCTCACCAGGGTTCCCACGCCTCCAGAGGGCCGGCCGCCTACCGGGCAGCCGCTCTTCGCGGGTCAGTGCCGGCCGGGCCGGACCGGACCGCTCGGCGGGCTCGGCCGGCGGCGTCACTATAGCAGGCAAAGGGGGTCGGCGGCGAGTTCGCCGGGCGTCTGGCCGGCGCGGAAATTTGACGCAGGCGGGGCTTGACGAAGCGGACACCACCGCTAATCTGCCGCGCAGTGAGTGTTTGACCAGTGGGAGGAAAGGCAGAATGGTGTCAATGGATGACCCGTGCGAGCTCGAGCCGCCGATCGCCTCTGAATTCGACCTGCAGAGCGTCCCGGAGTTCGGCGGGGATACGCACACACCCGATGCGAGCGTGTTTGAGGAGTTGCCGGCGGATTGCGAGCCGACCTTCGACGAGGGAGCTTTTGGTCTGGTCGCCGACGCCGGGCGAGATCGCGGCGAGGACGATGGGAGCGACTTCGATCCCGACGACTTCGACGACGACCCGGACGACGACGATCAGGCCGACGACCTCGACGACGATGACGCCGATCTCGACGACGATTCCGACGACTTCGACGACGATGAAGACGTGTAGTCGGCCCGGGGGACGTCTCTAAGCACCCGTCATCACCGGCATGGCTGGGGCCGGTCGCGGCGCTGGGGGCACACGGCGCGCGGTGCGTGCAGATGGCGCGGACGTGCCCGGGGCGTAGCGACTGCGGGCACCGTTCGCCGGATGCTGCTATAGCTTGGCTCCACAAAGCGACGATAAAACCACCATGAAAAAGCCATCGCCAGACAGCGCCGCTGCTGCCGCAACGGGGGCCGACGCGGTCGAGGAACGACGCCGATCCGACCGCCGCTCTGTGGTCGATCGCCGCGACGGAACCGACCGACGTTCGCAGTTCGACCGGCGGCGGGGCCCGGGGCGCCGCCGAACCGACTACCGTCGCGATGCCGAAGAAGGCCACATGAATGAGGAGCAGCTCGAGTTCCTCAAGGCGATGGACGAGTACAAGCGCGTCAACCACCGCTCGTTCCCGACCTGGACGGAGGTCTTGGACGTGGTTCTGTACCTTGGCTACCGTAAGGTGGCCCCGATTGGGGAGTTCAAGCTCAGCAAGGGTCGCCAGACACCTCTAAGACGCACCGCGGTCGACGATCAGCCCGCGGATTGACTCGCGGCTGTGCTCTTTGACGGTCGCGTTTCTGCGTTCGCGCTAATCGGGGCGGCTGGTGGGGGCCGTTGCGGCAATCCTGGATCTTGACATAGGATTCTCTTCCCCGTAGGTTTATTGGATCGCGGTTCGGCGACGGTGTGCCGTCAGGGAAGCCGGCGCTGGCAGGGGAGCTGTCTACAGACAGCTCCACGCAACCAATGCAGGAGTAAGAATGCTACCGGTAGGCAAGAAGAGCAAGATGCGCAAGCGTACCCGGCGCTCGCACCTGGCGCTCGCGCCCGCTCAACTGATTCCTTGCCCGCAATGTGGCCAGGCCAAGCTTCCGCACGCGGCCTGCGGCAACTGCGGCTACGTGAACGCTCACACGAAGATCACGATCGGATCAGAGGAGTCCTAGAGACGATGCGGCTCGCCGTGGACGCGATGGGCGGTGATCATGCGCCCCGCGAGATCATCCGCGGGGTGGCGGCCGGGCTGCGGCACCTTTCTGAAGAGGACGTAATCTACCTTTACGGTTTGCAGGAGTTAGTCGAGACGGAGTGCGCTGCGCTCGAACTGAGCGATCCGCGGGTCAAGATCCACCACTGTCCCAGCGTGATCGAAATGCACGACAGCCCCCTGGAGGCCCTGCGCCAGAAACGGGACTCGTCGATCGTTCGGATGGCGGTCGCCGCCGGCAAGGGCAAGCTTGACGCGATCATCTCCGCCGGAAATACCGGCGCCTTCGCCGCCGCCTGCCAATTGCGAATCAAGCCCATCAAAGGTGTGTCGCGGCCCGGCATCGCGGTGGTCATGCCGACCTTCCATGGCCCGGTTCTGATCTGCGATGTCGGTGCGAATGTCGCCCCAAAACCGCACCACCTGTACGATTACGCCCGGATGTGTGCTGCCTACGCCGAAACCATCCTGGGCATCGCAAACCCGGAAGTCGGGCTCGTGTCCATCGGCGAAGAGGCGGCCAAGGGCAACCAGTTAGTCCGGGAAGCCCGCCGGCTGATCGACGGCGACCCCAACTTGCATTTCGTCGGAAACGTCGAGGGCCGCGATGTCTTCGCCGGCAGCGGTCACGTGTTCATCTGCGACGGGTTCGTCGGAAACGTCGTCTTGAAACTGACCGAGGGCCTAGCCGAAGGCCTCTTCAAGACTATTGTGCGGGAGATCGGCGAGGAAAGCCCCGCCATGGCCGCGAAATTCGCGCCGATCGTCGATCGGATCTGGCGGAGGCACGATTTTGCCGACTACGGCGGAGCACCCTTGCTCGGGATCAACAGCGTTGCGATCATATGTCACGGGCGCAGCGATCAGCGTGCCATCAGCAACGCCATCCGCGTCGCCACCGAACAGATCCGCGCAAACCTCAACGGCGTTATCGCGGAGCGGTTAGCTCCGTCCAACGAGGTCCGCGTATGAAGGTAGCGTGGGCGATTGAGATCGCCGGTACGGGTGCATACGTCCCCACACAGGTCGTCACCAACGAGGACTTCACCAAGCACCTGGATACGTCCGACGAGTGGATCGTCCAACGCACCGGGATCCGCGAGCGGCGAATCGTCGCCCCCGGTCAAGGGACCCTCGACCTGTCGGTGAATGCCTCGCGCCAAGCCCTGGCCGAAGCCGGGCTCAGGCCGGACGAGATCGATCTGATCATCCTGGCCACCGCGACACCCGAGCATCCACTCCCGGCCACGTCATGCGAGCTCCAGGCCGCGCTGGGCTGCGGCTGGATTCCGGCTTTTGACATCTCGGCCGCCTGCGCCGGCTACGTCTACGCCCTGGTCAGCGCCGCCCATTTCATCGACAGCGGCATGGCTGCGAAAGTCCTGATCCTCGGGGCCGAGACACTTACCAGCATTACCGACATGGAAGACCGCGGCACGGCGATTCTGTTTGGCGACGGCGCCGGGGCGGCCATTCTCCAGCCCAGCGCTGATCCCAACAAGGGCATCCTCGCCGCCCGGCTGGGGGCCGATGGGGCCCGGGCCAAGGCCGTCTGGGTACCCGCCGGCGGCTCGGCCGAGCCTGCATCCATCAAGACGGTCAACGAGCGTCTGCACTACATGAAGATGAAGGGCCGCGAAATATACAAGTTCGCCGTCAATACGATGCGCTCGCTGGTCAAAGAGACCGCCGACGATGCCGGCGTGGGCCTGGACGAACTCGCCCTGGTGATTGCGCACCAGTCCAACCTGCGAATCATCGAATCGGCGGTCGGCCGCCTCGGCATCCCGATGGACAAGGTCTCCATCAACATCGACCGTTTCGGCAACACCTCCGCCGCCTCGATTGGCCTGGCTCTTCACGAGGCCCGCGAAACCGGCCGGATCAAGTCCGGCGATCTGGTCATGTTGGTCGCCTTTGGGGCCGGGCTCACCTGGGGTTCCGCTCTGTTGAGGATCTGAAGTGTCGACCAACGCCGCGATCTTTCCGGGACAAGGGGCCCAACTCGTCGGAATGGGACAGGACGTCGCCGAACAGTGCTCCGTGGCCGGCGATACGTTCGCCCGGGCCGATGAAACGCTCGGCTTCAAACTCTCCGAGCTGTGCTTTGAAGGCCCGGCTGAACGCCTCAACGCGACCGATATCCAACAGCCGGCCATCTTCGCCACCAGCGTCGCGATCTTCCGCGCCGCCCTCGACCAGCATGTCTTCAGGACCGAGCAGTTTGCGGCGATGGGGGGGTTGAGCCTCGGCGAATACACCGCGCTCCACCTCGCCGGGGCGCTCTCTTTCGATGACGCCCTCCGGCTGGTACACCGCCGCGGACAGCTCATGCAGGAGGCCTGCGAGAAGCATCCCGGCGGGATGGTTTCGCTCATGGGCATGGACGAAAGCCAGGTGCTGGCACTGTGCGAGCGCGTCGTCGAGACCGGCCGCGTCGGACCGGCAAACTTCAACTGCCCCGGACAGATCGTCATCTCCGGCGACCAGGGCGCCTGTGCGGCGGCCGCCAAGCTCGCCGAGGACTTCGACGGCAAGGCCGTCCCGCTTCAGGTCGCCGGTGCCTTCCACAGTGAGCTCATGCGGTCGGCCGCCGAAGGGTTGCAGCCGGCGCTGGCGGAGTGCGAATTCACGACCCCCAAGCTGCGCGTGGTCGCCAACGTCGACGCTGAGTATCATCGTGACCCGCAGGCGATCCGCGCGGCCCTCTACCGTCAAGTCTTCAACCCCGTGCGCTGGCAGGCCTGCGTCGAGCGGCTGATCGCCGACGGCTGCGATCTGTTCTGGGAAGTCGGGCCGAACCGTGTGCTGACCGGGCTGATGCGCAAGATCAATCGCCAGGCCAAGACGATCAACATTTCTTCCGCCGATCGCCTGGCGGCAGCAAAGGAGCAGCGGCTATGAAAACGCTGGAGAAGCAGTGCGCGATCGTGACCGGGGCGGCCCGCGGCATTGGCCGGGCCATCTGCCTGGAACTCGCCGAGCGCGGCGCGAACATCCTCGCGACCGATCTCTTACGGGATGAGCTGAACGAGACCGTCGCCGCGGTCGAGGCCAAGGGCGTCGGTGCCTGCGCGGAAGTAGCCGACATCACCAAACCCGAAGTGGCTGAGCGACTGGTCGAGATGGCCACCGAGAAGTTCGGCCAACTCGACATTATGGTCAACAACGCCGGTATCACTCGCGACACGTTGATCCTGTCGATGACCGACGAGCAGTGGGACACCGTCCTGAACGTCAATCTCCGGGCCGTTTTCCTGGGCACGCGGGCGGCCGCTGCGGCGATGCTCCGCCGCCGCGCGGGCCGCATCGTCAACATGGCCAGCTTCTCCGGCCTCGCCGGCAACGCCGGCCAGGCCAACTACGCCGCCAGCAAGGGCGGCGTGATCGCGCTCACCAAGTCCGTCGCCAAGGAGCTCGCTAAGCGCGGCGTAACCTGCAACGCCGTCGCACCGGGCTTCATCGAAACCGAGATGACCGACGTCCTCCCGCAGAAGGTGAAGGACCAGGCCAAGCTGATCATCCCGATGCAGCGGTTTGGAAAGCCGGAGGACGTCGCCCGTGTGGTCGCGTTCCTCGCCGGACCGGACGCCGGTTACATGACCGGCCAGGTCCTCTCCGTCGATGGCGGGTTGCACTGCTAGTGTTCCAACGCAGGTGAATCGCTGGACCGAGAAGAGCCGCGGGCTTCAGCCCGCGCGGCGGCTCCGCGCGGGTTGAAGCCCCTGACTCCCCGCGTTTACGTCAAATCTGTCAACCGCGAAACCTCGAAGAGCAATGCCTCCGATAGTATAGTCAGCACACGGGCTGCCCGTGCGCCTCGATAGCCCGGTTCGGCCCCGTGGACTGGCGCAACGAACAAGGGAATCCCATGGCAACCCAGCGTAGAGAGATCCACCGGATTGGAATCCTTACCGGCGGCGGCGATTGCCCCGGGCTCAACGCCGTCATCCGCGTCGTCACCAAAGTCGCCATCAACAAGCTCGGCGTCGAGGTCATGGGCATCGAGGACGGTTACCTCGGCCTGATTCGTAACCGGGTCCGGGCGCTCCGCCTCAACGACGTCTCCAACATCCTTACCTGCGGCGGCACCATCCTCGGAACCAGCAACAAGGCCGACCCCTCCCACTTCGTCGTCGGCGAGGATGAAAGCGGCCGGCCGATCTTCGAGGACGTCACCCAACGCGTCGTCGAACACGTCCGCGAACGCGAGATCGACGTGCTGGTCTGCATCGGCGGCGACGGCACCATGTCCGGCGCCGCAAACCTGATCGAGCACGGCGTCCCCTGCGTCGGCGTCCCCAAGACGATCGACAACGACCTGATGCACACCGATGTCACCTTCGGTTTCGCCACCGCCGTGCAGACCGCCACCGAGTGTCTCGACCGGATCCATTCCACCGCCTCGAGCCACCACCGGGTCATGATCGTCGAGCTTATGGGCCGCAACGCCGGGTGGCTGACCATGCACGCCGGCATCGCCTCCGGTGCCGACGTCATCCTGATTCCTGAGATTCCCTACGAAATCGATAGCATCTGTGAAACGATCATCAAGCGCTCCAAGACCGGAAAACGCTTCACGCTCATCGCCGTCTCGGAAGGTGCCCGGCCCACGGGCGGCCAGCAGGTCGTCAACAAGGTCGTGCATGACAGTCCCGATCCGATCCGGCTCGGCGGCGTCAGCACCGTCCTGGCCGAGGAAATCTCTGCCCGGACACACCGCGAAACCCGCGCCACCATCCTCGGCCACGTGCAGCGCGGCGGTACTCCGATCGCTGCCGACCGCGTGCTGGCCACCCAGTTCGGCCACAAGGCCATTCAGATGGTCGCCATGCACGAGTGGAACCGCGTCGCGGTCATGAAGAACGGCCGAACCGACATGGCCGAAATCGCCGCCGTTGCCAACAAGCAGCGCGTGATCGGCCTCGACGACCCGTTGATCGGCATGGCGCGCGCTCTGGGGACGTGCCTGGGTAACTAGTGCCGCGACACGCCCACGCATTGCCAACCTGACCCGCGCATCACTTGAAATAGGCGGCCGACCGGTTACAAAACCTCTCATGGACCGGCGCATCGTCCATGCCGCCTTGTTTCTTGCCGGGTTCACTCCGGGCGTCTGGGCGATCTGCATCTTTGCCAGCGACGCGCGCCGGGCCGCGGTCCTCCTCGCGCTTGCAGCCCTCGGGCTGGCCCTCAATGCCACCGTCCTCGCAAAACCCGGGTTCGGCTTGCGAATCCCCCTGCGGGTGATCGCCGGCGGCGTTGCATTGGTGGTTCTGGCCGGCTTCATGGCGATGTGGCAGTGGGTCCACGGTGAGCTTCTGCCGGCCACACCGCCGACCGCAGTCGTCAGGCGGGAAGTCTTGCAGATGCAGTCCGAAAACCTGCTCTGGATCGCCGCCACCATCGGCTACGTGTTCCTCACCATCCTGATCCTCCCGATCCCGGCCAAGAAGTCCGAGCCGCAAGCGGACCAGCACAAACGCATCGATTTTCGCACCTTCGGACGGTAGGGGGGCTTTGCCACTGCCACACACAACGACTATCGTTATTAGGGCAACGACGGGTGTGTCGGCCGGCTCGGCCGCGCGCCATCTTGTGGATCCTGTGACCGGCGAAGGGCCGGTCCCCAGAGAGGCTTTACGTACATGCCGGGAAATCTCTGTGAACACTGCATGGGAATGTGCTGCCGGTACTTCGCCTTGCCGATCGACACTCCGGAAGACCGCCAGGAGTTCGACGACATCCGCTGGTACCTGCTGCACGAAGGTGTCTCGGTCTTCGTCGAGGACGGCGAGTGGTATCTCTACGTCGCCGCCGACTGCCGCCATCTCCAGCCCGACTACCGCTGCGGGATCTACCGGACGCGCCCGCGCATCTGTCGCAAATACACGACCGAGGACTGCGACTACCACTCCGGCGAGTACGACTGGGAACACCACTTCACTTGCCCGGAGCACCTGGACGAGTACGCCCGCGAGTTTTTTGCGAACGAGGGCAAGCTGCGCAACCGACCGAAGCAGGCGACCAAACGCCCACGCCTGAAGGCCAGACTGTCGTCGCGGCGGCGCGAAAAGCCCCAGCCCGGCTACGCCGAAAGAACCGCCGACATCTCCGGCAAGCCGCTGCCGCCATTGGGGGTTTCGCGATGAAGATCCAGTCGCCGCCCGGCATGCGCGACTTCTACCCGGAGGACATGCGCCTGCAAAACTGGCTCTTCGACGCCTGGCGGCGGGCTTCGCTGGCGTTCGGCTTCAGTGAGTACGAAGGCCCGATCTTCGAGTACCTTGATCTCTACACCCTCAAAAGCGGGCAGGAAATCGTCGACCAACTGTTCCGATTCCAGGATCGCGGCGAGCGCAACTTCGCCATCCGTCCCGAGATGACCCCCACGCTGGCCAGGATGGTGGCCGCCCGGGCCAACACGCTGCCGCGGCCGATCAAGTGGTTCAGCATCCCGCGCATGTGCCGGGCCGAAAGACCACAGCGCGGCCGGCTGCGCGAGTTCTACCAGTGGAACGTTGATATCCTGGGGGTGGAGGACCCGCTCGCCGACGCCGAGGTGATCGCTGTCGCCGTCGCCTTCCTGAGGGACGTGGGTCTCTGTCCGGAAGACGTCGTCATCGACCTTAACAGCCGCGAGCTTGCCGGTAAGTTCCTTGAGCAGCTTGGGATCGCTCCCGACAAGCTCAATCGGGCCTTCGAGCTGATCGACCGATCTGACCGTCTGTCGCGCGATGATTTCTGCGAACTCTGGGATCACGAGTTCGCCCCACATATTCCAGCAGATATTATCCTATCTAAATACCTCAACAAAGATATCCCCCTACATGAGTATTCGGATCCGGAGCTTGCCCGCAGCGATCCTGAGCGGGCCGCGCGGAAGCGCTTCTGGGACCTGTTGGCCAACCTGGACAAACTGGGGGTGCGCGACTTCGTCCGGGTCAATCAGAAGCTCGTCCGTGGCCTCGCTTACTACACCGGTTCCGTTTTCGAGCTGCACGCGTCGGTAGGGGGGTTAAGGGCTCTCGCCGGCGGCGGGCGCTACGACGACCTCACCAGCCTGCTCGATGGCCCACGCGTGCCCGGGGTCGGTTTCGGCATGGGTGATGCGCCCGTGGTCGAGTTGCTCCGCACGCTGGACAAACTCCCGCAACTCCAGAGCGACCTCGATGTCTACGTCATCGACGCCGACCGACAGCTCTTTCCCGACGCGCTCGGCCTGGTCGACTCGCTGCGCCAGGCAAACCTACGCGTCGACTTCTCGTACAAGCGCATCGGCGTCGGCAAGCAGTTCAAGCAGGCTGCCGCTCGTGCCGCGCGCTACGCGATCGTGATCGGCCAGGAATTCATCGATCGACAGGAACTGACGGTCAAGAACCTGACTACCGGCGAGCAACAAGCTGTCCCGGCCGAGCGGCTTCGCAGCAACCCCCGCGCCACGCTCGATGGCATCTGAACTATCGCGCCCAAACAATCTGCCGCGCCGAGCGGTTCTGGCGGGGCCAGGCTGGCCGTGGGGGCGTGAGGGTACCAGGATGCCGCTGGGAACATCGTACGTGAGAGCTTCTTCAACCCGACATCTAACGTCCGATAAGATATATTATGTTGCGTTCAGCAGCACTGACCGAGCCTAAACGGGTGTTGGCGGTCCCCCCGTGTTACGGAAGCTGCTGCTGGTCGGGTCCCGATCCCGGCAACTGATCCAGCGGAATGTTCGGGTGAAGCACTTGGAGCTGCTTGTTGCTGCCGTTCAGCGCGTACAGCGTCATCTGCCGCGAGGCGGCATCGAAGATTACGACGCCTTCCTGTGAATTCGTAAGCTGTTGCGTGACCATGAGATAGTCGCCGGCGCGGTCGGTCTGACCGATCCCGTACGCCGGCGCCGGCTGCCCGGTCGCCATCAGCAGCCCCACGAACAGGACACAGGCCGTGATGCTCAGCACGCCGATCGCGAATGTCTTCGAGTCTATCGTCGCTGGGACGTTGCTCATCGGGCTATCCTCGGTCACGGCCGGTTATGGCGGAAATCGCGCTCGAGATCACGAGAGGCGGCGTAGCGCAACGATTTTGTGCCGCGGTCGAAATAAAGCACGTGCAAAAGGCGGTTGCGTACGTCGATTATGTAGAGCGCGTCGTGCTGGTCCTGAATCTCACCCGCCACGACCATGAAGTCGCCCGCCAGGCTGGTGCCTTGGGCGTACGCCGACGGTGGCGAGTATGTGCACAGCACGATGCCGGTCAGCAGCACGAGATTCAGGCAGACCAACAGCGACAACCAGGCGTTCTTGCTCACTCCACGAACTCCATTCATGCGCGGCGGCTTGGGCTCGCGGTCACATACGTTCGGTAGACGTTCGGTGTGGGTTCTTGAACGCAATCGCGAGGCACCCGCCCGCGAACACGAATGCGAACACCCAGGGAATCCACAGGTCGCCGGGCGCCAAGCCGTCTACATCGTACGGCGGGGGTCGCTCGTCCTCTTTCGCGGCCATAACCGGGCTCGCGAATGTCGCCAACAGGAAGACCGTCAGAAAGCCCAGCCGAAGCAACCAATTTCCATTCAGCTTCATGAGCCCTGCTCCGAAATCACAAGCGTACTAGGGTCATGGTACCGGGTTCCCAAGGGACCGGCAAGGGAATCATGCTACCCCCCTATCCTCCCTAGCCCCCCTGCCGCGTGCGACCCTTCCGAGCTTGGGCTTGAGAGGCCAGGCGGAAAGGACTATTTTGAGGTGCTGGGGAGGTTCCCGAGCCTCCGGAGGGCGCGCCTGCTGGCGTTGTCGGAACGTCGGCGCGCATCCGACCGCATTCCCGCAGATCAGATGAGGGCTACATGAGCAACCTGGTGCGCAAGGTCATCATCATGGGCGCCGCCGGGCGCGATTTTCATGATTTCAACGTGTATTGGCGCGACAACCCCGATTATGAAGTGGTCTGCTTCACCGCCACGCAGATTCCCGACATTGAGGGGCGGACCTACCCCCCTACCCTTTCCGGCCCGCGCTATCCCAAAGGCATTCCGATCTACGCCGAGGAAGAGCTGCCGGAATTGATCAGCAAGCACGACGTCGACCTGTGCGCGCTCGCCTACTCTGACCTACCGCACGAGGCGGTGATGCACAAGGCCTCGCTGGTGATGGCCTGCGGCGCGAATTTCCATCTGCTCGGCTACCGGGCCACCATGCTCGCGAGCCGCAAGCCGGTGATCGCGATCTGCGCGGTCCGCACCGGCTGCGGCAAAAGCCAGACCGCCCGGGCCGTCGTCAAGATCCTCAAGTCGCTCGGCAAGAAGGTCGCCGCCATCCGTCATCCCATGCCTTATGGCCGCTTGGCCAAACAAGTCTGCCAGCGCTTCGCGAAGCTCGAAGACCTTGACCGCCACAAGTGCACGATCGAGGAGCGCGAGGAGTACGAGCCGCATATCGTGGCTGGCAACATCGTCTTCGCCGGGATCGATTACGCCAAGATCCTCGCCGAGGCCGAGAAGGAAGCCGACGTGATCCTCTGGGACGGCGGCAACAACGACATGCCGTTCTACAAGCCAAACCTGTTCATTACCGTCACCGACCCGCACCGCCCCGGCCACGAGCTGAGGTACTACCCCGGCGAGACCAACCTGCGCATGGCCGACGCCATCATCATCAACAAGATGAGCACCGCCGACCAGGCCGGGATCGACACGGTGCTGGCGAACATCAATGCCGCGAACCCGACCGCGACGGTGATCGAGTGCAACTCGCCGCTCACGGTCGCCGATGCCGGCGCCATCCAGGGCAAACGCGTCCTGTGTGTCGAGGACGGACCGACGGTCACGCACGGCGAGATGCCCTACGGGGCCGCGTTCGTGGCCGCCAAGGAGCACGGCGCGGCCAGCATCGTCGATCCGCGACCGTATGCGGTCGGCTCGATCAAGGCCGTGTTCGAGAAGTACACGCACTGCCAGCAGGTCCTTCCGGCCATGGGCTACGGCGATGCGCAGATCAAGGAGCTGGAAGACACGATTAACGCCGCCGACTGCGACACGGTCGTCATCGGCACGCCGATCGACCTGGGCCGGCTGCTGAAGATCAACAAGCCGGCCGTCCGCGTGACCTACGAGCTCGAGGAGCGCAACCCCGGCCAGCTTGAAGCGGCGATCAGGAAGGTGGTCGGATAGCTGTCAGCGGTCAGCTCTCAGCCGTCGGCCATCAGCTCGAATGTAGCGGCCGGGCCCCGTACCGGCCGTTTTCACACGTGTGGCACGGTCAAGCGTCAGCTTGGCCGTGGCTGCGCCCCCCGCGGCTGACGTAGGTTCCCACCAGCTCCGGGCGCACGGGCAAAACCCGACTTCGTCGGGCCCAGCTCATGCCACCGGGCCCTTGCCCGACGTGCTCGAATCCCGGATCGCGCCGAAGATCATCCGATTTCCCTTGTCGGGGGGCCTATAATAACAATGTCGGCCAGGTTGGACATTTGGAACCCCTGCTTCGGCCCTTGCTGGGCAACAAGCAATTATCCTATTTCTGCAGTTCCGGGCCGACACCATGCCGCGGGGCCGTCGCGTGGGGGCCGGAGCGCGGCTGTCAAGCTCCCCTCGGGCAGCACCTCAGCTACCACTCCGGCATGTGCGAAACACCGCAGAAAGGGGACGTACGATGTCAAATCATGGTTTGCGGTCTCGCAGGGGCGTGCCGCTCGCGCTTGCGCTGCTTTGCGCCAACGCCGCGCTGGCAGCCGGTCCGCTGTTTCCCGGGGCGCAATATGACGCCGGCGACGGGCCTTCGTCCGTTGCCGTCGGTGACCTGAACGGAGACGAGTGGCTCGACCTGGCCGTGGCGAACCAGCGGAGCGACGGTGTCTCGGTGCTGCTGGGCAACGGCGCTGGGATGTTTGCCACGCCGGTGCACTACGCTGTCGGGGACCACCCTCGGTCCGTTGCGGCCGGTGACCTGAACGCGGATGAGCGACTCGACCTGGTGACGGCGAACAGCGACGACAACAGTGTCTCGGTGCTGCTGAACAACGGCGACGGAACGTTTGGCGCGGCGGTGCACTACCCCGCCGGCAATGGCCCCTGGTCCGTTGCGGTCGGTGATCTAAACGGGGACGAGTGCGTCGACCTGGCAGTGGCAAACGTTGCCAGCAACAACGTCTCGGTGCTGCTGGGTCTCGGCGATGGAACGTTTGGCG
>CAZDTB010000073.1:0-14351 GCA_964508075.1 uncultured Planctomycetales bacterium | reverse complement strand
GCCCCGCCGCTCTTACCAGGGCCGTTGAAGCTTCGTAACTGTTCAACTTGGGCTAGGTCCGCCCCGACGCCGTCTCGCGCTTCGCCCGGCCGCCCGCGAAAAGCAGCCCGATTTCAAACAGCAAGACCATCGGCCCCGACAGCAGCACGTGGCTCAACAAGTCCGGTGGCGCGATCACGCCGGCGATGATGACCACCACCAGATAGACCACCTTCCGATAGCCGCGCAACGTCTGGATCGACACCAAACCGCTCCGCACCAGGAAGATCACCACCAGCGGCATCTGGAACGCCAGCCCGAAGGCGATCGTCAGCACCAGCACGAACGTCAGGTACTCCCCGATCCGGAAATGCGTCGTGACCAGGGCTCGCCGACTGTCCCGCATGAACTGAACCGAATATGTCTCCTCCGCCGTCCCCTGCAGTTTCAGCTTGCGGTCCAGTAGATTGAACCAGATCGCGCCGACCGGCGGCTCGTTCGGATCCTTGTCGAAGACCGGCACCACCGGCGCATCACGGATCGCGGGCTGCGTGCTGGCGAGTTCCACATCGTCACGGCCCAGCAGGATCCCCTCCAGCCGCGTCGGCTGCGCCTGCGGCAACGGAAGCCAGTTGCTGAAGCCCACCAGAAAATTGAGCGTCAGCACCAGCGCGAACAGGTACATGAAAACCACGCCCGTCACGAACAGCCCCACGCTGGCCGGCACGAGCTTGTACACCCATTTCTTCTCGTTCCCGTAAAGCCCGACGGCGACGAAGGTCCAGATCTGCATAATGATGTACGGTGCTGAAATCAGCAGCCCCGCGAAGACCACCACCTTCATATAGATCAGAATCGCCTCGACCGGGCTGGTCGCCAGGAAACTGTCCGGCTGTCCGTGCTTGCGCAGCGCCATCACGACCGGACGCGCGATCAGCCCCAGCAGGTACTTCGCCGGCCAGATGCAGGCCAGGCACGCCAAAACGAACGCGAGCAGGCTGCGTGTCAGGCAGCCGCGCAGATCGTCCAGGTGCTCGCCGATGGTCATGCGCTTCTCGGCGGCCGGGGCCCGCTCTTTTCCGGATGAGGGCGGCATGTCTGCGAATCATACCGATCAGCCCCGGAGCGTACAGCAAGGCCAGCCCTGGCCCGCGTATTTCAGCTTCCGCTCCCAATCCCGGCGACGGTGGTCCGACCAGACGGAGACTGATCTGCATTTCACCAAAGACGCCCCCGCAGGGTATCATCCGACGCGCCGAGCCCGCTTCAGGCCGGCGTAGCAGGCATGTGGAGACACGAGCGATGGCCGAATTCGACGTCGACCGAGTCCTGCAACTCGCGCGGAATTGCTGGGAATGTCGCATCTTGCTGACGGCAGCGGAACTGGACCTGTTCGCGCTGCTTGAGCCTGGGCCGCTGAGCGCCGAGCAGGTCGCGAACCGGGCGAAGGCGGACTTGCGCGGGATGACGATCCTGCTGGACGCGGTCGCCGCGATCGGCTTGCTCTCCAAACGCGAAGACCGCTATCACTGCGAGCCGGATCTCGCCGCACTGCTCTCCGGCAGCGGCCCGGGGTCCGTCCTGCCCATGGTGCTCCACTCGGCCAGCCAGTGGAATAAATGGTCAGACCTGACCGGGATCGTCCGCGGCGAGATCGAACCGGGACGCCACCCGCGTACGCCGCAAACCCTCCGCGCCTTCATCGAAGCGATGGATGTGGTCGCCTCAGCGCGGGCGGAGCCGGTTGTGGCGGCGGTCAAACCCGGCTCGGCGAAGCGATTGATCGACGTCGGCGGCGGGCCGGGAACGTTCACCAAGGCTTTTCTGAACGCGGTCCCCCAGATGAAGGCAACGCTCTTTGACCAACCCGACGTGGTCGAAATCGCCCGCGCGCGGCTCCACGCGGCCGGCTTGCTCGATCGGGTCACGCTCGTCGGTGGCGACTTCGAGATTGATGAGCTGCCCGGCGGACACGACTTGGCACTCGTCTCCGCGATTATCCACCAGAACAGTCACCAACAGAACATCGAGCTGTACCGCAAAGTCCTCCCTGCGTTGCTCCCCGGCGGACGGATCGTCGTCCGTGACCATATCATGCAGCCCGACCGCACGCGGCCACCCCGCGGCGCCGTCTTCGCCGTCAACATGCTCGTCTCCACGTCGGGCGGAAACAGCTACACGTTCGACGAGATCCGCGACGGGCTAATCCAGGCGGGCTTCGAGCGCATCGGCCTGCTCGTCGAAGACGAACACATGAACGGCCTGGTCGAAGCATTTCGACCTCTTGCGTGACGCGTGGCGCGGAGTTTCGACACGAAGGTCAAAGCTGATCTTGCGAAGCCTGCAAACCCAAGTGTTTCGATGATTGCCTCGGTAAGCTCCCCAGCCACCGCGCGGAACTCACCGTCGGGCGCGACCTGACGCTCGAGTCGCTTCAGCGCGACGAGCCATCGGGCGTCGCCCGTCTTTCCCGTCGTCGTCCGATCCGGCAGAATACCGGCCATGTACAGTGGACTCACCGGCGTTGTGATCGTCTTTGGCGTGGCATTGGCGTCGGCCTGGCTGATGCGCGCCATCCGAGCGCCGGCGATACTCGGTTTTCTCCTGGCCGGCATCGTCATCGGGCCGTCCGGTCTGCGGCTGATCGACAAAGACGAGATTCACTTCTTCGCCGAGCTCGGCCTGGTGCTGCTCCTGTTTACCGTAGGATTGGAGCTCTCACCGGGGCCCTTGCTGCGGATGGGCAAGCGCCTGCTGTCTGCAACCACACTGCAAATTGGCGTCACGACCCTATTAACGGCGGTCGTCCTGCGATTCGCGCTGTCGCTCTCCTGGACCGCCGCGCTCATCGCCGGCGTCGCCGTCTCGCTCAGCAGCACCGCCATCGTGCTAAAGACGCTGAGCGATCGCGGTGAGACCGACACACCGACCGGGGCGCTGGCAACCGGCGTCCTGCTGATCCAGGACATCGTCGTCATACTCGTTCTGATTTTGCTGCCACTTTTCGCCGGGCAAGCGGAGGCGCATTGGACCGCCGTTGCCGGGAAAGCGCTTGTCGCGCTGGTCGGGCTGGTTTGCGTGACCTACCTCGCCCGGCTGGTCGTGCCCTGGCTGGTCGGGCAGGTATTTCGCCAGGGCGGTCACGAACTGATGACACTCTTTGCCGTCGCGATGGCGCTTACCGGCGCGTGGCTGGCAGATCTGGCCGACTGGTCCTGGCCGTTGGGAGCGTGCATCGCCGGGCTGCTGCTCGCGCAGACCGACCTGCGCCATCAGCTCTGTGCCGAGATCACGCCGTTCCGCGACGTCTTCAACGCGCTGTTCTTCATCTCGATCGGGATGCTGGTGGACCTGTGGCTGTTCGCTCAGCACCCGTTTGTGTTGGGCATGGCGATCGTACTGACGTTGGCCATAAAGACCACACTAACAACGGGGGCCGTGCGTATCTCCGGCTGGCCGGTGCGCCTGGCGCTGGCGAGCGGTCTGGGGCTGTGCACCATCAGTGAGTTCGGGTACGTGCTGGTGAAAGAGTCGGCGAGCCTGGGGCTGGTGCCGGCCGAGTTCCTCCCGCAGTTCGTGGCCTGGGCCGCCGGAACGATGCTGCTCGGGGCGATCTTCGTGCCAACCGCCGGCCCGCTCGCCGCTGCAATCACGCACCGTGTCCAGCGCGAGCCAACGCTCGAAGAGGTCAAGCCGACCGCCCGCGAGCACGCGGCGCACGTCAGCCACGTCATCATCGTCGGCTACGGCATCAACGGCAGAAATCTGGCCCGCGTACTGCGCGCCACACGCATCCCCTACGTCGTCATCGAGATGAACCGCGCCAACGCACAGGTGGCCCGCCAGGATGGCGGCACGGTCGTCGTCGGCGACGCGTCACGAATGCTCATCCTCGCCAACGCCGGACTGGCTACGGCAAGGGCGCTGGTGATCGCGATTGCCGATCAGCAAGCGACGCGGCGGATCGTGGCTCAGGTGCATCGCACGCGCCCGAAGCTCTACATCCTGGCGCGAACGCGTTACGTCTCCGAGCTCGAAACGCTGTACCGGCTCGGGGCAGCGCAGGTCATTCCCGAGGAGTTCGAGACGTCCATCGAGCTGTTTGCGCACGTGCTCAAGGAGTTCGCGATCCCCGACAACATCATCGAGCAGCAAGTCACGCTGATTCGTGGAGGCCGCTACGCCATGCTGCGCGGACGCCCCAGCGACCGCGCCCTGCGGGCCGAGTGGACCCAACTGCTCGAGGCCGCGGTCACGCAGACGTTCTTCCTCATGGAGAACAGTGCCGCCTGCGGCCGCACGATCCGTGAGCTCGATGTGCGGGCACAAACCGGCGTGCTGATCGTCGCCGTGACGCGCGACGGCAAGCCGACGCCCAGCCCGGGACCGGACTTCCGGCTGGAGGCCGGGGACGTGCTCGTGCTCGTGGGGACCCATAAGCAGTTGGACGCCGCCAAGGCCGCGCTCGAAGCGAGTCAGGACGCGCCGCCGCTCGTGTGAAAAGCCCTCGGCTCGGCCGGAGCCTTGCCCTCCCTACTCTTCGGCGCTTCGTGGCGGAGCCTGCCCTGAGCAGCGTCGAAGGGTCGCTTCGTGGCTTTCCTACTTCCGCGGGCGCTGCAGCAGGAAGAGGATCGCGTCGCGGATCGATTGGCTGCCGGCCAGCAGCATGACTAGGTTTGCCACGTATTACGGCCGGTGCGGGGCCCGGCCGCTACAGCAGTCCGGGGATGTCGACGCCCTTGGCCTTCGCCACCTCGATCGCCTGCTCGTAGCCCGCGTCGGCGTGGCGGATGATGCCGGTGGCCGGGTCGGCGGTGAGAACACGTTTGATCCGCGCGTCGGCTTCGTCGGTGCCGTCGCAGACGATGACCTGGCCGGCGTGGAGCGAGTAGCCGATCCCGACGCCACCGCCGTGGTGGATCGAGACCCAGGTTGCGCCGCAGGCCGTGTTAACCATGGCGTTGAGCATGGGCCAGTCGGCGATCGCGTCGGAGCCGTCCTTCATGCCCTCGGTCTCGCGATTCGGCGAGGCGACCGAGCCGCAGTCGAGATGGTCGCGGCCGAGCACGATTGGGGCCAAGACTTTGCCCGTGCGGACCAGGTCGTTGAAGATCAGCCCCATCTTGTCGCGCTGGCCGTACTTCAGCCAACAGATACGCGCCGGCAGACCCTGAAACGCGACCTTCTCGCCCGCCATCCGGATCCAACGGCAAAGCTGCTTCTCTTCAGGGAAGGTGTCGAGCACGGCCTGGTCGGTGACCCTGATATCGTTGGGATCGCCGGAGAGCGCCGCCCAGCGGAACGGTCCGGCACCTTCACAGAACAGCGGACGGATGTACTCGGGCACGAAGCCGGGGACGTCGAAAGCGTCTTCGACGCCGGCCTCCTGGGCGTTGCCGCGGAGGTTGTTGCCGTAGTCGAACGTAACCGCGCCGCGCCTCTGGAACTCGAGCATGGCCCGCATGTGCTCGGTCATGGTGTTGAGCGAATCCTTGACGTAGCACTCCGGATCGCTCTCGCGTAGCTCCAGCGCCTCCTCATACGTCATCCCGTTCGGCACGTAGCCGTTGAGCGGATCGTGCGCGGAGGTCTGGTCGGTGAGCACGTCCGGCGTGATGTTCCGTGCGATCAACTCCGGCAGCACGTCGGCGACGTTGCCCACCAGGCCGACCGAGAGCGCCTCAGCCTTCTGGCGTGCCACGAGCACCCACCCGAGCGCCTCGTCGAGCGATTCCGTCATTCTGTCGCAGTAACGCGTTTGCAGTCGGCGTTCGATTCGGCTGCGGTCGACCTCGACGCCGAGGAACGCGGCCCCGTTGAACGTCGCGGCCAGCGGCTGGGCTCCGCCCATGCCGCCGAGTCCGCCGCTGACCACCAGCTTGCCCTTGAGCGAGCCGCCGAAGTGCTTCCTGGCGCACGCCGCGAACGTCTCGTACGTGCCCTGGAGGACGCCCTGCGTGCCGATGTAGATCCAACTGCCGGCGGTCATCTGGCCGTACATGGTCAAGCCGAGGGCTTCGAGTCTCCGAAACTCGTCCCAGGTGGCCCACTTGGGGACAAGCATCGAGTTGCTGATCAGCACGCGCGGGGCGTCGGGGTGGGTCTTGATCACGCCGACCGCCCGGCCGGACTGGACCAGCATGGTCTCGTCGTTTTCCAGTCGCTTGAGCGTCGCGACGATGCGGTCGAAGTCCTCCCACGAGCGCGCCGCCTTGCCCGACCCGCCGTAGACGATCAGCTGCTCCGGAATCTCGGCGACGTCGGGATCGAGGTTGTTCATCAGCATGCGCATGGCGGCTTCCTGCTGCCAACCCTTGCAGGAAAGCTGTGTGCCGCGCGGAGCATGGACGGTACGAGCACCAACCGGAGTAGACGTCATGGATATAGCCTCATCTGAGCCGCGGAAGTAGCTAACAGTGTCCCGGCGCGTTGCTCCTGCCCCATCATTCCTAGTGCGTGCCGGTCTGCAACTAGTGTACCGCCTCAGCGCTGATGTGCACGCCGCGGGCTGCACGGGCCGAGCAGTTTTGACGCTACAGGACCCGCGCGCAGACGCCCAGCCAGAATCCGCTGACGATGCCGAGCACGATACCAGCCGTGGCCAGGCCGCGGCCGCGCAGACGTCCGTGGGATGATTCGATCTGTCCACACGCGTAGATGCCCAGCAGGATTGCCGCCAAACCGAACGGAAAACAGCCCATCGGCATCGGGAGCCCGATGATCCCGAGAATCAGAGAGGCGATCGCCGGCGTGGACACTCCACTAGAGGTGGCAGGCAAACGACCCGGTGGCGGAAGCGGCCCACTCGGCAGGCGGCAGCCGCAGCGCGGGCAGAAGCGGGGCGGCAGGCCGCCGCGCGGCGTAAGCGGCTCGCCGCAGTTGCCGCAGGTTTGCCCGGAGGTGGCCACGATTTCACCCTCAGCCCTGCATTTCCTCGATGACCTGAACACTCGCGGACATTCCCAGTCGATCGGCGCCGGCTTCGATCATCGCCAGGGCCGTCTTGAGATCGCGGATTCCGCCGGCGGCCTTGACCTTGAGCGGGGCGGCGTGCTCGCGGAGCAGCGCCACGTGCTCGACGGTCGCGCCCCCGGCCGGATGGAAGCCGGTGGAGGTTTTGACGAAATCGGCCTGCGCGTCGACGGCACAGCGACAGCCCGTTACAACCTGCTCGTTCGTCAGCGCCCGCGTTTCGAGGATGACCTTGACGAGCGCCTTGCTGTTTGCGCCGACCGTCGCCGAGACGACCGCTTCGACGTCGCGCCGCACGGTGTCCGCGTCGCCGGCAACGAGCGCGCCAACGTTGACGACCATGTCGACTTCCGTCGCGCCCTGCTCCACGGCCCGGCGAGCCTCATCGGCCTTGGTCGCCGTCAGCGACGCCCCGAGCGGAAACCCGGCCACGCTGGCGACGACGGTCTGGCTCCGCGCCAGGCGCTGCACGCAGCGCGGCACCCACACCGGGTTGACGCACGCCGCGCAGAAGCCGTGCTCCACGCATTCGTCGCACAGCCGCTCGATCTGCGCCGCCGTCGTCTCCGGCTTGAGCACGGTGTGATCAACCAGCCGGGCGAATTCAGCGCGCGTTGTCGGGAGCTGTGCCACAGCTAGCCCTCACTCTTCTGGACCTTTGTCCGCCTGTTCTTACGCCGATCGCCCGATCGTTTCCAGACCCAAAGGTGCACAGCCGCCAGCGCGAGACCGCCCGCGACCAGTATTTCGGCTGTGGCAATTTCCTCCCGGCCATACGCCAGAAGTACCACGACGCCGGCAATGAGCGCGCTGTACGCAACGAAGCCTATCAACACCAAATCCGCGATACGCATTGCGCGGCCAAGCATGCCACGCCTCCTTGACTAAGCCGAAGGTGCCTCGTCCCTTCGTACTTCCGTGCCTTCGTGCCTCAGCACGATGCATGCGTCCTGAACCGACTGCCCCGTCATCTGGCCGATACGCACCTCGCGTCCGGTGCGCTCCGGCAGATTCGCGTTCATCACCACCAGCCGATCCCGCAACTGATTCAGACCGACGACGACGTCGTCACAGGCCCAGGCGCGGCGGATCGGCGTCGTGGATTGCAGCAGGCACGTGACGACGCCCTCATCATCGTAGATCCCGCTGATGCCGCGCACCCCGGCTGGGATGACCAACTCGATCAGATCGGTCCAGCGGCGCGGCTGCACGGTCTCGATTGTGGCGGTCATCTGCTGCACGAGCCACCAGTGGTCCGGGTGGTTCAGATCAACGCGATACAGCTTGCCGTCGCCGGTTCCTACAAACAGTTTGTCCTCGAGCGCGGCGAGACAGTGGATAACGTCGGTGCCGGCGCTGAGAACCTCGAGTTCGTCGGCCTCCGGCTGGTAAACATGAATGCAATCATCGGCGGCGAAGAGCACACGGCCGTCATCGGTCGCGACCACGGCGCGGATTCGCTTGGGCACGCCGCTTTCCGGCACCAGCACCGGGGTTGCGTCGGCAGCGTCGTCGAGCGCCCAGCTCCAGCAGCCCAGCTCGGAGCTGGTCGCGTAAAGCCGATCACCCGCGATAGCGGCCGCGTTAAAGCCCGTGCGTGGCGGCTCGATATCCGGCACCACGAATCTCGCCGCCACCTCCCCGGATTCGGCGTCGAGCGCCCACACGCCGCTGGCCGCTCCGATGAGCAGCCAGTTCCTCTCTGGGGAGAACGTGACGGAGCGCAGCCCGCCGAGCTCGTCGCTCAGTGTCACGCGCCGCGCGACGCGCTCGGGGGCAACCGGATCGAGCCAGAGGCACTCGTTGCCGGTGATGACCACGATCGCGGCCGCCACGTGGCGGTCGGGCGTAAGTCGCCAGAGGTTCTCGAGCAGCTTCCCACGGTCGGCGGGTGAGAGAGCCGGAAGCAACTGGTGCCACTGCGTGTCCTCATCGCCGGCGGTGGCCGACTTGAGCTGTTCGAGGATGTCCCGGAGGTCGCCGAGCCGGCGCTTGGTGGCGGCGAGGGCGGCGGCATCGACCAGCTTGGCGGCTCTGATGCGCTCGACACGCCGGCGAGTGTCGCGTTTCAATGCCGCCTGACGTTCGAACGACTCGCTCACGAACTTGAGCTTGCCGATGCGCTCGAGCTCCATGCCGGTCTCGAACGCGAACTTCTTCAGCCGCTCGCGGAGCGCAGACAGCAACTCGTCACGTGTGTCCTCACGGACCAACTTCTCCGCCGGACGCTCACGAATGAACTGCCGTACGGTCACGAGGCCGCCCGCGTCGGCGACCACGTCGGCCAGGCGCTGCAGCGTGAGCGGCTCACTCAGCAGCGCGCGCTCCAGCGCGGCGAGATCATCCTGCCGCGCCTGCCAGCGGACCAGCAACTCGCACGTGCCATCAACGAGGTTGCCTTGGGCGGCGGGGCAGTCCGACACGTCCAGCGGAACCGTGATCGGGCGGTTGCGGACCAGGACCAGCTTGTCGCCGCGATCGGCGCGCGGGTTCTCGCCCGCGGGGACATAGCGTCGGCGTCCGTCCGGCTTGATGACCAGCCCCATCCAGTTGTCAGGGATCAGGTTCTCGGACAAGAGGCCGCGCGGCCAGGCGTCGCCGGCGACGCACACCGCGACGAGGGTCGGGTCCGTCAGCTCTTTCAGGGTTTCGCGACTCACCGCTGCCGCTCCGTTCCAGTGCTTCACAGGCGAGACGCCTGTGCCACACTTCTTGCGTCGGATGGGTGCCCCATGGCTTCAGCCGTGGGGGACGCGAATCGACACACTATTCGTGTACCCCACCTCTGAAGAGGTGGGCCACCCTTCCAGCTCTCTCAGGGGTTCGCGACTCACCGCTGCCGCTCCGTTCCAGTGCTGCACAGGCGAGACGCCTGTGCCACACTTCTTTCGCCGCATCAGTCTGCGGCGGCCGCCCATTGCTCGAACTTGCGGACGTCCTTCGGGCCGACCGAGGGCGGCATGGCTTCAATCACGGCCAGGAGGTCCGCCATGTTTATATTACGCGGATCCGCCCCGTTTACCGATTCCAAAAACGGACGAGAAGCTGAACGGGCCGCGACCGCCCGGATGTCCGCCCCGCTATAGCCATCGGTCAGCTCAACCAGCCGGGCGAAATTCACGTCGTCGTCCAGCGGCCGGCCGCCCAGGTAGATCTCGAACAGCTTGAAACGGGCCTCGGCGTCCGGCAGCGGGACGTAAACCTTCACGTCCAGTCGCCCGGGACGCATCATCGCCGTGTCCAGCGCCCAGGGCTCGTTGGTCGCCCCCAGGAACAGCAGGGCGCGGCCGGCCTTGCGGTCAAATCCTTCCAATTCCTGGAGGATCTGCGGCACGACGCGCTGCATCACGGTCGACTGCTGCCCCCGCCGCTTCGGCACCAGCGCCTCGACCTCGTCCATAAAGATGACGGATTTTTCCTCGGCCCTTGCCGCATCGAAGAGCTTGCGGACGTTCTGCTCGGCCTCGCCAACCCACTTGCTCATGAGCTGGGCGGGCGAGATCACGAACATGGTCGCGTCGAGCTCGCAGGCGATCGCCTTGGCGATCATGGTCTTTCCCGTGCCGGGCGGACCGAACAGCAACATCCCGCCGCCGACATCGATGCCGTATTTCTGAGCCAGCTCGGGATGCCGGAACGGGTAGATCATCTTGAGCTGGATCTGCTGCTTGACGTCGTCGAGGCCGGCGATGTCGTCGAAGCTGACGGTCGGCTTGTCCTTGACGATCCAGTCCTCAGCCCTGGGCCCGCTGTCCTCCTCATCGCGGGCGCGGTCCCGGCGTCCTGCCGCCGGCACACCGTGCTTGGCCCTGCGATCGCAGTCCTTCGCCAGATCGATCAGCTCCCTGGCGTAGCCCTCCTGCTCGGCGCGCTGCTTCGAATCCTTGTTTTCCTCCGAAAGCTCGATCATGCACTCGGCAGCCTGGATCAGATACGGCTTGGCGGCGACGTAGTCCCCCTGCTTCAAGGCGGCGACGCCTTTGTCCTTCAGACGCTTGAAGGTTGCGAAAGTGGCCATGGCACTACGCGTGCGCTTCCCGGGGTAATCGCGCGAGGACGAAATCCACCGCCGCTGCCGCAGCCGCCCACGCCTCGCGCGCTCGCTCTGTCGTGGGTGGTGGTCCAAAGCCCGGATACCGAATGTCAACCGCAAACTCGTTGAGCCACTCGACGCGCGGACGCAACGTCTCAAACTCGGCCTCCACGCTCTGGCAAAGGTCGACCAATCTGCGCAGATCATGTATCTTCGCCGACCGCACTTCCTGCCATTGGAGAAACGCCTTCAAGGTCTTCTCGACCGCCTGCTGGCAGTGAAAGCACGCGGTTCGCTGCAGGGCCACATCGGCGTCCAGCAAGGCGTTTGCCGACAGCAAGTCGACCCGGGCCAGTTCGATCCATTCCCGCACGATCTCAATCTTCGGCGGCATAGGCCAATCGTCCTCTCTGTCGGACTTCCTCCTCGAAACTCGCGGGAACGGACGCTCGCCGCTCAAAGGCGGAGAACGTACGGAAATGCAGTTCGACCGGCACGCTGATCCCGCGCAGTGCACTGTACCCGCGTTTGCTGAGCTCGTACCGATCAAACTGATCGTCGTCAAACAGCAGCATCACGTCGACGTCGCTGTCGGGGGTCGGCTCGCCGTACACATGGGAGCCGAACAGGATGATCTGTCGTGGCGAGAGCGCGCCCGCCAACCGGTTGATCACTTCGTCAAGGGGCGGATCGCTTACTTGAGCGGTCGCATTCCCTGGCGTATTTGCCCGTCCTCCGCCTCCACTGGCCTTCCGGGGCCGCCGGACGGCGCCCTTCCGCGCGAAGGCGACGATCAGCAACAGCAAAACGCCGATCGTAAAACCGACTGCCGCGCCTCCGAATGGAGGATCAACAACAGCACTCCCGAGTACCGTGGTGGCACCCACAACGATCAAAGCGTAGAGGGGGCCGTAAACGCCAGAAACCGCCGCCATGCTCAGAACCTCTCCTGCCTTGACGGCCACACACCGGAGCCGCTCTCCGCATACACGCCCCGGACGACAGGGTGAAGCCGCCCGCCGAATGCCATATTCAACCGGTTCGCGCCAATCAGGGCAGCCACATCCCGGCGATCCTTCTCATTCCAGCTCGCCAGCTTCAGCTCGATGAATCGCGTCAGCGACGGGACGGGTATCCCGTCCACGAACTCGGCCTCAGACGGATCGGGCAACCGGATCTCCTGCTGCCGCAACCGGTCACCCGCGATCTCGCCGGAGGTCAGCAGCTCAATCCGCACCTGCGTGCGCGGGTGGCAGTAGCGGCACAGTTGCCCCGGCAACAGGTCGAACACGTATCCGGCAAACTCGCCCCGGAAGCGCTCCAGGTCGGGCCGGCGCACGCAGAGCTCGATCTTGTCCTCCGCATGCTCGCAGCCGTAGGCCTTCATCGCGACGGCACCGACGAATATGTGCTCGATCGCCGCGCCGCGCAGCGAACGGACCAACTCGCGGCATGTATCGGGGAACGGGCCTTGTTCGTCGAAGAACATCGCCGGAGCAGCCTACTTCGATTCCTTATCCTTCTCCTCGCCCTTGAGCTCGGCCAGTTCCGCCCGCAAGGCCGACATCTGCTGCGCCTCGCGGGCCTCCTCGACCTCTTCCTCCGCCTCGATCATGCGATCGATCTCCTCATCGCTGATCGCCTCGATCGAGGCCGCGGCGATATCTGCCGACGCGGTGTCTTCGATCGAGTCGAGGAACATGTCCATCCGCTCCTCCATCGACTGCGACTGCATCATCGCCTTCTCCCAATCGGTCTGCGTCTTGACCAGGTCGGTGTCGCCGTAGAGCTTGCTGACCTCGGTGGCCATCATGCCCATGGCGGCGGCGAAGTCGGCGGAGGCCTCGGCCTGGCGCTTGATCAGCAGGGCGTTCTTCACCGCCAGGCACTGCCGCTCGAGGATTTTCTTGATCGTGGCGGTTTTCTTGAGCGAGTTGCGGATGAACTGGTACGAGGTCTGGTCGCCGATCTGCTTGGCGTGCCGGGCGTTCTTGACGAACTCGTCGGAGAACTTGTTCTGCTCGGCAATGGCCTTTTCGATTCGCCGAATGCCCTGGCGGATCTTGATGTCGCGTTCCAGCCGGCGCTCTTCTTTCGACTTAAACAGGCCCATGGTTAGCTCACAGGTTCGCAGTCGCGGTGACGAAGTAACAAGGTAACAAGGTAACAAAGTAACAAGGTGACAAGGGACAGCAACATGGGGCGGGCCTGCGCAGTCGCGACGCACGCGCCACAGCCTTCAGCGTGTCCTTGCATCCGAGCTTTGCGGTTGTTCATACTTGATTCCGGGAAACTGGTCGCGCGTTTGCTTCAGCGTTTTGATGTAGGCGGCGAGCATTCTCGAACACGATTCGCAGCGCTCGCTCAACCATGAGCAAGCCTGGTCATCCAGCAGGCCAACATCATGCGCGACGATGACCTGGCTGCACAGCTCGCCGGCGGAGCCCTTCGCGATGTAGCACGCCTCGATGTGCTGCTTGCGTGTTCCACGCTCGAACCCCTCCGCGATGTTACTCGAAATGCTGACCGCCGAGCGTTTCATCTGGTTCGATAGGGCGTAGTCTTTCCCGAGCGGTTGGGATTCGGTGGCGCGATACACCCCCTTCGCAACCTCTCTCGCAGTCTGCCAAACCTCAAGATCTTCAAACCGCCGAATCATCCCACTGCACCGCGTATGCTTTCACTTCGTTACTTTGTTACTTTGTCACCTTGTTACCTTGTCACCTTGTTACCTTGTCACCCTTCCGCCGACGCCTTCCGCTCCCGCACGCGCTTCTCCGCCTCGTCGCAGGCCTCCTGCGTGTCCTTGATCAGGCCGTGGTCCATGTCGTCCCAGACCTTCATCAGCTCGGCGGCGGCGGGCGACACGCCGGCGGCTTCCTGGTCGGCCTCGATGCCGATCTGGAGAATCTCGTCGAGGCGTTCCTGATACATCTCGCTGGTGATTGAGTCGTTCTCGATCAGCTTCTCGATCACCGCCAGGTCGCGCTCGCCGATGGTCGCGATCGCTCCGGTGCCGAGCTTCGAACGTTGCGCCGACTCACGAAGGATCCGCAGCCGCGAGACGGTCAGATGCTCCTTCGAGCGGATGTTCAGGTGGCGGCCGAGCATCATCTGTTCGGTGTGCAGCAGGTCAAACTGCTGGGCGAAGGTTCGCCGCAGCTCGGGCGTCTTCTCTTTCGCGCCGCGTTCGACGATCTTCGCCTTGTCCTGGGCGAGCTTGCCGATCTTGGCCTGCATGCGCGTGCGCTCGTTCTCCAGCAGCATCTCCTGGGCGCGCAGCTCCGACACACTCATGGTGCCCAGCGTCTTCCGCTTCGTCGTCAGCCAGGTAAAAAAGTTCATCACATCGCTCTACAGTACCCGT
>CAZDTB010000072.1:0-14421 GCA_964508075.1 uncultured Planctomycetales bacterium | reverse complement strand
TCGACGGCTTTCAGGCCGGGATCAAAGTGGCCACCAGGAGCGTGAAGGGGCGGCTGTACGAGTTCGAGCAGGGTCATTTCGACCCCAATAAACACTGGGTGCGCAAGCAGGAGGTCCGCAGTCGCGGCCCCGAGGAGATCGAGGAGCTCGCAGGCCAAATGGACCTCGCCCGCCGGGAGGCTATGGGAGAGGCCGTCGAGCGGATCGAGCCGCCCGGGCAGACTGCACCGCGTCCACCCCGCCCGCCCCGGGTTGCCGAGAAACCGGCACCTTCTGAACGAGAGCACGAGCTGGTCGAGCACGAGACCCCGGCCGTTCCGCAACCGGATGCCACATCGACACCGAAAGCCTCTACACCGACCGCGGGCAAGCCGGCGGAAAAGAAAGACGAGTGGACGCTCTACGTTGAAGCTTTTGTCAAGCGCTACACGCTCAACGACGAGCAGCAGCAGAAGGCACAGCTCTTCCTCCAACGCGCACACGCCGAACGCGATCGCTATCTGTCCCGCAAAGGCTCGGAGATGGAGCGGATCACGAAGATGTTCAAGGACGCCAAGAACGAGAAGCAACGCAGCACTGTCGAGAAAGCCCACGCGCGATTCCAGCGACCGCTCGACGGGATGTTCGGGCGCCTCAAGCGCGACCTTGAGACGTTGCCGACCCGGGCCCAACGCCGCAACGCCGCCAAGTCGGACGCGGAGCAACCTGAGTCGGGCAAGCCCGACCGAAAAGACGCTGCCGGCAAGCAGCCGCCGAAGTAGAACGGCCCGACCGATCGGGTAAGATATCCCCCGGCAAGCAGTCACAGGGAGTCGTCGAAATGAGGCCGAACGCTCGACTGATCTGCACTCTGACCATCGCAATGCTGGCGACCGCCGCACTCGCCCAGGACATCGGTGACCCGGATGAAGAGCGGCCGCGGCGAGCCGACAAGATCCCTACCGAAGGGTTCTGGCCGACGCAGAAGATGATGGAGCGCATGATCGACCGGATCACCGACGGGATGGCCGACGAGTACAACTTCGACGACTCGCAGCTCGAGATGACCCGCGACCTCTTCAAGGCCCGGTTCCCCGAGTTCCTCAACGAGAACCGGGCCGAGATCCAGACGCTGCTCAACCAGTACTTCGAAGCCCTGCTCGACGGCGGGCCGCCCGCCGTCGAGGACGTCGCCGACTGGGCCGCACGCGTGCAGCCGCTGCTGGCGGGGTTCGGCGAAGTCAGCGACGAAGTCGCCGAAGGCATGCGCGAGTACCTCAACGACGACCAGATGGTCATGCTCGACGCCCAGTACGTCGCCTTCCAGGCCGGCACGAGGATGGTCCAGAACAAGCTCTCGGTCTGGGCCGACGGCGGGTACGACCCGGAGACCGAGTGGATCCGCCGGGGGGACTCGCGGCACGGCTCGCGAGAAGAGCGTGAAGCCGCCGAGGCCGCCGAGCGGGCTCGCGAAGAGGCCGCCCAGCCGCAACCCAAGGACGAGTGGACCATCTACACCGAGCGGTTCATCGAGCGCTACCAGCTCAACGAAGAGCAGAAGCAGAAGGCGTTCACGATCCTCCGTCATCAGCAGGAGGCCCGCGACCGCTACCTCCACCGAAAGGCCGACGAGATGGCCCGCGTCACCAAGCTGCTGACCGAGGCCGAGACGGAGGAGCAGCGGGCGGCGTCTCTGGAAGCCTACCAGCGCCTGAACGCCCCGGTCGACCGCATCTTCCAGCAGCTGAAGGACCGTCTCGACACGCTCCCGACCCGCGCCCAACGCAAGGCCGCCGTCGAAGCGGGCCGTGTCGAGGAGGAGGAAGCGAAACCCCCGACCCCGGAATCCGCTCCATCGGAAAAAGAGCGCGAAGAGCTTGAGGAACTCGGCTACGTCAAGCCACCCGCCTCACAGCCGCAGCAGCCACAGCCGTAGTCAACGCCGTCGCGAAAAAGGGCTGGGTGGCCCGGCTGTGTCAGCCGTGTGTCACCAGCGCACCTTCTGGAGCGGTTTCAGAAATAGTCGGGTGCCACGGGCGGCTTGTCCGCCCGTGTTTGCCGCGGCACTGGCAGCAAGTTGCCAATGGCACCCGCCAGGGGATTATTGAAACTACTCTGATGGTGATCGGTATCAGGGGCGGGCGGCAGCGTCGGCTACTCGTAGCGCAGGGCTTCGACCGGATCGAGCCGGCTGGCCTTGAACGCCGGGTAAAGCCCGCTGAAGACGCCGACCACCGTGATGGTGGCGAGCGCGGTTATGACCACATTCATCGTGATCTCGGTTCTGAACATCCCCTCCAGGATTTTGTCGAGCAGGTCGGCGAACATCATCCCGAGCAGCAGGCCGAACGCCCCGCCGACCAGGCTGATGATCAGGGCCTCGACCAGGAACTGGAGCAGGATGTCGCCCCGCCGCGCGCCCACCGCCATGCGCACGCCGATCTCGCGCGTGCGCTCGGTCACCGAGACCAGCATGATGTTCATGATCCCGATGCCGCCGACCAACAGGCTGATGCCGGCAATGCTGTAGAACACGATCTTGAAGATGACCGTGGCCTCGTTGACCTGCCGCATCACCTCTTCCTGCGTGTGGATCTCGAAGTCGTCCTCGCCACCGACGCGGATGTTGTGCGCCCGCCGCAGAACGGCCTCGACCTTGCTCTTGACCTCATCGACCTTGCGGCCCTCGTTGACCTGGACCGACATCCAGGTCACCCAGCGACGATTGAAGAAACGCCTGAGCCCGGACTTGATCGGGATGTAAATGCACTCGTCGGCGTTGAAAAAGCCAATGTTGCCGCGCTGCTCGAGCACGCCGATCACCCGGTAGGCCGTATTCCGAATCTTGACTGTTTGCCCGACCGCATCCATCCCGCCGAACAGTGTCTCCGCCACCTTGTGACCGAGGCAGACGACCAGCTTGGTGTCGTCCTCGGCATCACCCTTGGAGATCACGCGCCCACGCAGCGCGTTGAAATCGTGGATCTGGAAATACTGATCGTTCGTGGCGATGACGGTGTAGTCCTCGGATTTCTGGAAGTATTTGACCATCGCAACGCCGATCGCTTCGCACGAGATCGCGTCGACGTCATCCGGCAACTCGCGCAGCAGCGTCTGGGAGTCGTCCACGGTCAGAGTCTGCGCGGCGCCCACCGGACGACCCTCAACGCGCGCGACCGCTGGCTTCACAAAGAGTAGCTGCGAGCCGAGCGTGCTCAGATTGCGGATGATCTCGTTCGTCGCGCCTTCGAGAATCGACATACAGGCCACGACCGAGCCCACGCCGATCAGCACGCCCAGCGTCGCCAACAGCGATCGCAGGAAGTGCGTGTCGAGGCTGCGGAGGGCGGTAATCGCCAGACGGAGAAAAAACATGCTACTTCCGCGCGTGTCTGCCTGGGCTGACGAAGTTCCTGATGCCGGCCAATGCTGCCAGGCCGATCAACGTCTCAAACCCCAACCCCCCGCACAAGGGCAACAGCAATGGAAACCCCGTCGGCTGTGAGAAGGCCGCGGTGCCGCCGGCGTTCTCACGCTCGCTGTTCAGGGCGCTGACGGTCTCGGACGCGACTTGCGTTCCCTGTGTCAGGCCGATCACTTGCGTCAGCGTGTCGGTCGGCGTGCCGAGCACCGCCGCCACGCAGCACCGGTCCGGCAGGTTGGCCGCGGTCACTTCCACCGTAGCCTCCAGCGTGAACTCTTCGCCAACGGTGGCGGGGTAGGGATAGTCGATCGTGATGTTCGGGATGATCAGCACGTGAAACGCCGCGAATTCGGGCAGCTCCAGCGCGCGGTCGGAGAGCGCAAGCTCCGCGGTCGGAAAGCTCCCTTCATAACTCACGTTGCGGCCGCCGTCGGCGGCACCGCTCAGCTCGACCGCCCCTGCAAAAACAGTCTGCGCGGGCTGCCCGTCCACACGCTTCACGACCGTCACGCTCAGGCTGACGTAGGCCCCCGTAAGATCCTTGGTGGCGTCTCCGGCCAGGAGCGTCAATGCTCCGTCGAGAAAGAGCCGGCCGGTCAGGTTCACTTCGGTCCCTTCGAGCGTTAGCAAACCCGCCTCGCCCGCCGAATACAGCACACCCCGCGTCTCCTGCGTGATCGCGCGAGCCTCATAGCGGATGTTCTCGGAGATGCTGTTCAGTGCCAGGTTGATGGCGAACTCTTCGGGGTTCGGCGACGTGACCACGCGCGGGTCGGCGAACTGGGCCGCGACCGCCGCCGCCGCCTCTTCCGTCGCGATCCCGCCCAGAAAGCCGCTGCTGGTTAGCCGGGCGATCGCGTGGATCGGCAGCACGGCAGACGTCTCCGGGTACGACTCGCTCGCCCGGTCGGTGTCCCCCTCCACCCCGGAACGAAACTCGGTGACCTCCGCCTGCGTCTGCGCGGCGATCGAGGTGACCTCTGCGGCCGTCGGCAGCGAAAATGCCGCGAGCACCACCGCAACCAGCGTCCCGATCTGCGCCGCGCGCCTGCTCATGGTCTTCTCCCGGAAGTCGCTCGTCCGTGCCGGATCGCTCTCGAACGGCGTAAAGGGTGCTAACCCGTTCATGAGAAGCATAGCGCCTGTGGCGTGCGCAGACAAGCGCGATTAGAGGTTCAGGGTTCGGGGTTCAGGATTCGGGATTCAGCGTTCAGCATTCGCGGTTCACAATTTGGGGCTCAGGACCTGCGATTCAGGCGTTCATGCGCGCATTGCTCACGATGACGTAACCGCCGGCTCCCGCACCGCGATCGTGAGAAGCGGCCACAAACAGAACCGCGACCGTAAGGGAGCGGCCAACGCCCGAACCGCCACCGTAAGCGAAACACCGGCACGGATCCGCCAAACAAACGGGCGGGCAACGCCCGCCCGCCCCCTGAACCCTATCCCCTCGAATCCTTGAACCCTCGAATCCTCGAATCCTCGAATCCTCGAACCCTCGGCCCCTCCCTACTCACACACCTCCCCATATACCCCCAGCAGCCACGCCAAGTCGGCAATGTCCACGTCGCCATCGTTGTCGATATCGCCCTCGCACGGCTGGGCACCCTCGGTGATGCCGTAGTGTCCGAGCAGGACCGCCAGGTCGTGGAAGTCGCTGCTCCCGTCGCCGGTCAGGTCACCCATGCAGTACTGCGGCCCGCTGTCGCCGAACTCGTAGGCACCCATATCAACGATAGCGATCACGCCTCCGCCGCCGTCCGGCGTGTTCGGATCGTCCACAAACCGGTCCTCGCCGTCGAGATCGAGCGGCGTGGGCTCGTCCGTATCCCCGTCGTCGTCGAGGTCGGCGTAATCGGGCAAGACCAGCCAGTTGCTGCCGACGTCGATGCAGGGCGATCCGGCTGACAAGTTCAAGTCGTCGTCGAGCGTGCCGGCGATGTTATCCGTCCCGTCGGCGTCGACAAACAGCGGATTCTCACCGTGGTTGCCGATTCCGCCGAGCTGACCGGTCCAACCCTGGACGCAGGAGTATTGGAGGTCGAGGTCAATCTGGCTGCCTTCTTCGAGCCAGATTTGTGCGTTTTCGCTGTGGTTACCATTGGCCCAGAAGATGCTGTTATGTAGGGCCACGTGGGCTCCGATCCACGGAGCAAGGATGAAAAGACCGTGGCCACTGTTACGGCTGAAAGCGCAGTTGACGAGGCTGACCCAGCCGTCACCGAGATGGACCGCGCCCTCTCCGTCGCTTCCACTGAAGACGCAGTTCATCATGTACATTTCGCAACGCACGGCGTTCACCGCCCCACCATCGTCTATTGCCGTGTTTCCGAGGAACCGGCAGTTCGTCAGCCAGCATTCCCCCTCCGAGCACCTGACGGCGCCTCCATCGATGCCGAGATTCCCAACGAACACACAGTCCACGAATGTCGCGCGACCCGATCCGGAGTACACGGCCCCACCAAATGTTTCCGCGGTGTTCTGCACGAACGTACACGCGACGAACGTGGGATCGCTGAACAGCTCGCTGTACGCCGCACCACCCACATCCGCTTCGTTGTTCACGAACGTGCAGTTCCGCAGGATGGGGCTGGCATTTGAGATAAGCACTCCCCCACCGTTTCGGCCCGTGGGTGCGTTTTGCGCCCGGCCATCGGCAATGGTGAAACCATCCATGACCGCGGTGTCACCAATCGTGACGGCCGTTACGACGTGGTAGCTGTGCTCACCGCTGCCCAAGTCACCATTGAGAATCGTAGGATTCGCGAGTGGGTCGCGTTGGTCAAGCTCGACCTCGTCACCTGCGAAGCCTCCGAACAAGGCAACGTTGTCGCGCAGCTCGAAACTCGCTTCCGGATCGCCGGTTCCCCGATCAGGAGTATACGTGCCCGTCGCGACCCAGATCTCGACGCTGCCGGCAATCGCGTCCGACGCCTCCAGCGCGTCCTGAAGATCGTTGAACGCCGTCTCCCAACTCGTCCCGTCACCATCCGGCGCCGCCGCCGCGTTGACGAAAATAACCGCCGCTCCGCCCTCCGCATCTATTTCTGTAGCGAGCACGTGCACCGGCACGAAGCCCGGCGCGGCAACCTCGATAGTCGCCTCGCCATTGACGTCGTCCTCGTCGACCGCGGCGCCGAGCGTAACCGGTTGCGGAACGTCAAAGTTGCCGTCGTCGAATTCCACGCTCGCCCCGCCTTGAACCGTGATGTCCGGATCACCCGCGATCACTGTCACAGCCACCGTCACCGGTTCATCGGGTGCCGTCGCCAGTGAGACCGTAAACGTCGCCGTACCGCCTTCCGGGACTGCCAGCGTGTGCACACTGGTCACCAACCCGGGAACGAGCAGCTCGAGCGCCCCCATGTCGACAATCGGGGGTGTGCCGGCACCGCTGTCGGGTGTGTCCGGATCGTCGAGAAAGCGCGGATTGCCGCCAAGATCGAACGGGACCGGCTCCACCAGCACACCGTCGCCATCAAGATCGGCAAGATCCCACGGGACCGCGTCGTTATTGCCGGCATCAATGCACGGCGAGCCCGGCGACAGGCGCAGATCATCGTCGGGCGTACCGACCACATCGTCGGCACCGTCCGCGTCAACGAACAGCGGGTCGTCGCTGATCGTCCCGAGATCGCCATAGCTGCCGGTGTAGTTCTGGATGCAGCAATAGCTGACGGTGGTAGAACCGCCCTCACCAATATGCACGATCTGCGCGCTCTCCTGCGTCCCATTGGCGTCGCTGTTGTTCCACAGAATGCTGTTGGCGATCGCGATCTGTAGGGCATCCACCCGGATCCCCCCATAGTCACCCGTAGCCGAATTCGCACACAGAACGCAGTTGGATACCGTGACGTTGCTGTAGTGGGTCCAGAGGGCCCCGCCCTCGGCCGCGTCGTTCCCGCTGAACGCACAGTTCGTCAGCGTTGTTGGCGATAGAAGACTGCGAATCGCGCCGCCCTGATTCGCCGCCGAGTTCCCGAGGAAGGCACAGTTAGTGGCGTCGACAGCACCGGCGAGGGCATCGATCGCGCCGCCACCGCACTGGTCCTGGGTTCCGAGCAATACGTTCCGGTCAAAAACACAATTGACCAGCCTGAGCGGCGCCAACTCGGCAACGATCGCGCCCCCGTTCGAATCAGCCCGATTGCCACTAAAGCTGCACTGGATTATGGAAGTCGAGGCCCCGGACACCATGGCCCCGCCGTATCCCGCCTGGTTGTATCGAAATGCACAGTTGGCGATTTCAGCCAAGCCTCCGCGCACGCGCAGCCCCCCGCCGTAATCGCGCTCGAAGCCTGAGCCGTCGGCGTTCCCGCCCGTCACGGTGAATCCATCCAAGAGGGTGTCGGCATCCAGAAAATTGCCGAACGCGACGTGGATGCTGTTCTCGTCGTAGTTGGCGAAATCCGGCCCGTCGTCGCCGTTGAGGTCGCCGCTGAGAATCGTCTCGAACTGGGCCACATCACGCTGATCCGGATCCTCAGCCCCCAGCCCGGCGTAGCCGCCGTAGAGGCCGACGCCGCTGACCAGCTCGAACGTCGCCCATCGGTCGCCGGGCGTGACGTGCCCGCCCTCGTCCTGGTCGGGCTGGTAGACGCCGGCGGCGACGCGGATCTCGTCGTCGGCCTCCGCCAGCGTCATGGCGTCCTGGAGGTACTTGAATGCGGTGGTCCAGCTCGCCCCGTTACCACCGAGCGGAGCGTCGTCGTCGACGTACCAGGTGGTCTGCCCCCACGCCGCCGGTGCGGCCACTAAGGCTGCAAGTGTTGCTGCGACAATGAGATGCGAGCGAAGAACGCGTTGAAGTCTGGTTAATTCGCCAAGTCTGGTTTGGGCGAAGATTCTATGCATGATTACTTCCCCTTTCACTTGGGACCACTGGGGTCCGTTTTCCCGATTCGCGCCGCCGCCGATGTGCTGGGAGAACAAATATGAGCACGATGATCAGAGCGACGATGCGCGAACGGCGTTTAACAGGCGGTTTCGCCCCTGCCCCCCGCCGGGAATGCAGCTACATAGGCACCTCCTTCCTGGTGGAGTGCCCGCTGAGTCGAAATGGACTGATCAGGCAACGATCTATTCTAGGACGAACCCAACGGTCAATCAACGCCGAGCCGGCCTCACCGGCGACAGCAATCCGCCCCGACATTACAATCCGTTCGACCGCCGAATCCGGCCGGTTGTACCCAGACAACAGCACCAAGGTGTCCCGTGTCTGATCTTGTTCGCCTGAGCATTTCGCTGGAAAGACCGCTGCTGAAGCAGCTCGAACGGCTGGTCAAGAGGAGCGGCTATGCCAACCGCTCGGAGTTCATCCGCGACTTGGTCCGCCAGCGGCTGGTCGAGCAGCAGTGGTCCGACAGCCGCCAGGACGTGGTCGGCACGATCACGATGGTCTACGACCACCACACCCGCCAGCTAACTGACAAGCTCGTCGACATCCAGCATGATCACCACGACAATATTCTCGCCAGCACGCACGTGCACCTCTCCCACGACCTGTGTGCCGAGATGATCATGATCCGCGGCAGCGCGCCCCACATCCGCCAGATCACCGACCGCCTGCGCCAGCAGCGCGGCGTGCTGCACGCCGAGCTGGCGATGAGCTCGACCGGTGAAAGGCTGGACTGACCGCCGACGTGGAGCGGACCGGCCGGGGCGTGCCACTTCTGAAAGGCAATTGACCCACGCGGCCTGACCCGCCACAATAGTGTTGGTATTACAAATCGTCGATACGTAATACCATACGCGGTGACCAGCGCGGCCGTCCGCGGACTGCGTGGCGCCCGGCAGAACGGAGTAGCCATCACCATGCACATTGCCGAGGGGATTCTCAGCCCGCCCGTGCTGGTCGGCGGCGCACTGGTGGCGCTTGCCGGCCTGGCCCAGGGCCTGCGGACCGTCAAGCCCGAAACCGTTCCGCGCGTCGGCGTGATCTCGGCCGCCCTCTTTATCGCCGCGCTGATCCATGTGCCGATCGGCGTCGTATCAGCCCACCTGACGCTCACTGGCTTGGCGGGCCTGCTGCTGGGTTGGGCCGCCTTCCCGGCGATCTTCGTCGCCCTGCTGCTGCACGCGATCCTGTTCCAGTTCGGCGGGCTGACGACGCTCGGCGTGAACACGGCCGCCGCGGCCCTACCCGCCCTGGTCGTCTTCCTGCTCTTCCGGCGATCGCTGCACAACCGTGGCGCGTGGGGCTTCGTCGGCCCATTTCTGGGCGGCGCTCTGGGCGTGGCGCTGGCGGGAGTGGCCGTTGCGGCGGCGCTGTTTCTCAGCGACGACACGGCCTTTACCGAAGCCGCCGTCGCAGTCCTGCTGGCACACGTGCCGATCATGATCATCGAAGGGGTGATCTGCGCGTTTTGTGTCGGCTTTCTGCGCACCGTCAAGCCGGAGATGCTGCCAGGGCCGAAACAGCGAAGGGAGTTGGCCAGTGCAAGCTGAGTCACCGGCGTCACACCTGCTCCCGATGGCGGGGATTCTGGTCGTGTTGCTGACGTCCTCGCAGGCGCTGGCTCATCGGCTCGACGTCTCCGTGGACGTCACAGAGGGGAAAGTCGTCGTTGAAGCCCGCTACCACGACGGCGTGCCCGCGCAGGAAGCTGACGTCACGGTGACCGATCCCGATGGCAACGTACTGATTGAAGCCAAGACAAACGCGGAAGGAACATTCCAGTTCACGCTCGCGGCGATCCCGGCGCATGTCAACGTCGTCGTCAAGACTGCCGATGGACATCGAGGCGCCATGACAGTGTCAGGTAAAGACCTGGCAGGCTTGGCCGGCGCCGTCGAGGAACCCGATCGCGCGGGGCACGATTCTTCAGCGAGCGAACCCTGGGCGAATGAACATTCGTCTGCCGACCATGACGACTTGCACGAGATCGAGGCTGCCCTGGCGCGGATCGAAACCGAGCTACACGAAATCGATCGCGAGCTGGAGCACTTGCGCGAACACCACGCCGGCGCCAACTTCGACCGCGGCCTCGCCGGCGTCGGCTTCATCGTCGGCCTGACGGGCGTCGCCGCCTACTGCTTGGCGCGGCGCCCCAGACAGAATTGACCGCCGTCCGCGGCAACGGATCAACCTGACGTAGCGAGGTCTTCCCGGCATGGCACTGGCCGAGCCGTTCGCAACTGGAAACTCATTGCTCCACCAACTCGATCCGCGCGCCAAGCTGGTCGCGGCCATCGTGTGGTCACTGCCGCTTGCTGTTCTGAACGACCTGCGCGTGCTGCTGCTCGGCGTCGTTGTCTCGGCGGTGCTGCTGGCCGCGGCCCGGCTCAACCCGGCGCGCCTGCTGCGACGACTGCTGCTGGTAAACGTGTTCGTCGCCTTTCTGTGGCTGTTCCTGCCCTGGTCGGTGAGCGGCGAGCCCGTCGCGACCTGGGGGCCGATCGTGGTCACACGCGCGGGCCTGCTGCTCGCTCTGAAGCTGACCTTGCGCTGCAATGCGATTGTCGGTGTGTGGATCGCGCTGCTGGGCACGTCGCGGCTGAGCGCCATCGCCCAGGCTCTGCGGGCGCTGCGCGTGCCGCACAAGCTCGTGCTGATCATGTTCTTCTGTGTACGCTACATCCAGGCGATCCACGACGAACACGGGCGGATGGCGGCCGCGATCAAGTCGCGGGCGTTTACGCCGAAAACGACCGTTCATACCTACCGAACCTACGCGAATCTGGTCGGCCTGCTGCTGGTCCGCAGCCACGATCGCGCCGCACGGGTCTATGACGCGATGATCTGCCGCGGCTTCGACGGCCGGCTGCACACGCTCGACGCTCACCGCCTGCGAGCGCGCGACGTCGTCGCGACCGCCGTGCTGAGCGGGCTGACACTGGCACTGGTGGTGATGGAATGTCTGACAACGGGCTGATTCGGCTGCAAGACATCCACTTTGCCTACCCGGGACGCCGAGCGCTGTTCACCGGAATCGACCTCCACTTGAACGCCGGCGACCTGCTCGGCATCGTTGGGGCCAACGGCAGCGGCAAGACCACGCTCCTCCACATCCTCGTCGGTCTGTTACGCCCGGAACGCGGAACCATCAACGCGTTTGGCCGCCCGATCCAGTCGGCCGGCGACTATCACGAGCTCCGCCAGAAGATCGGCTTTTTGTTTCAAGACTCGGAAGATCAATTGTTTTGCCCGACCGTCGCCGAGGACGTGGCGTTCGGGCCGCTCAACCTCGGCAAGTCGCGGGCCGAAGCGCTCGCCATCGTCGAGCAAACGCTCGGACGTCTCGGTTTGTCATCCCTCGCGGAGCGCATCAGCTACGAGCTCTCGGGCGGCGAAAAGCGCCTAGTGGCGTTGGCCACCGCCCTGGCCATGCAGCCCGAGGTATTGCTGCTCGACGAGCCCACCAGCGGGCTCGACCCGCGCTCAAAGCGCGAGCTGGTCGAACACCTGGCGCGCATCGGCGGGACCCAGCTAATCGCGTCGCACGACATGGAGTTTGTCCGCTCGAGCTGCCGCCGCGTCATCCTTTTGGACGCTGGCCGGATCGTCGCCGAGGGGCTGACCGACGAGATTCTCGGCGTAGAAGACTTGATGCTGCCCCACGGCCTGGAGGTGCCCCACTCGCTCGTCGCCGAAGGACGGCTCGCCCTCGACCACCACCACGGCGCCGGCCCGAGCCACGGCCACGGTCACGCCACCACGCACGAGCGCCGCGGACACACCTGAAATCGCGCCGCTTCGCCCGCAGCGGTCTGAGCGTCGGAGTCCCCGCGCAGCTTGCCGCCGTCTTACCGCCGAGTAAACTGCTCACTGATACGCATTCGGACTGCTTTCTGCGATCACACGGCTGTGTCAGCCATGTGGCCGCCGTCGTTTTCACGCCCGGATCCGGAACAGGCAGATGAGTGAGAGAGTACTGTTGACGCGACGGATGCCTTCCGACGCGGCCGAAGTCCTGACCGCGGCCGGCCATGCTGTGGACATGTTCGACACGAGCGAGCCGCCGCCGCGCGCCGAGCTCATCGCCCGGGCCCGCGGCTGCGCCGGTATGATTACGATGCTGAGCGACCCGGTGGATGCGGAGTTCCTCGACGCGGTCGGCTCGTCTCTGCGCATCGTCGCCAACTACGCGGTCGGCTTCGACAACATCGATCTGGAAGCCTGTCGCAAGCGAAACATCCGCGTCAGCAACACGCCCGGCGTACTGACCGAAGCCACCGCCGACCTCGCCTGGTCGTTGATCCTCTCCGCCGCCCGTAACGTCGCCGAGGGCGACCGAGTGATGCGCGCGGGCAAGTGGCAGGGCTGGGCACCGACGCAGTTGCTGGGTCTCGAACTAAGCGGCGCCACGCTCGGCATCCTCGGCGCCGGCCGCATCGGCTCCGCCGTCGCTCGCCGATCGATTGGCTTTCGCATGCGTGTCATTTACACCGACCCGAGCGCGAACGAGGCGCTCGAAAGAGAGCTCGGCGCCCGGCGGGTCGACCTGGACCGCCTGGTTTCCGAATCCGACGTCCTCTCGCTGCACATCCCGATGACGCCCGAAGCGCACCACCTGATCGGCGCGGCCCAGTTCAAGGCCATGAAGCCCACCGCCGTCTTGGTCAACACCGCCCGCGGCGCGATCGTTGACGAGGCAGCGTTGATCGAAGCTTTGCGGAACAAGGAGATCGCCGCCGCCGGCCTCGACGTCTACGAACACGAGCCCCGCGTCGCCCCCGGCTTGGTGGAACTGCCCAACGTCGTCCTTCTGCCGCACCTTGGCAGCGCCACCACGGTCACGCGCGGCAAGATGGCCGCGATGGCCGCCGACAACGTCGTCGCGGTCCTGGCCGGCCGCGAGCCCCCCAACGCGGTGGCCTGACCCCCGCGGTCGCCAGATCCAGCCAACCCGCCCATGCGACTACAACCGTCGATCTACGGTAAGATTCGCCGCATGAGTCCCGACGCTGCAGCGCGCCGGATGTTCCAGGAAGCTTTCGTCGAGCAGTGTCCTGCATGAATGCCGCCCACACAGCCTCACGAACGACCTGGTTCGGCGTACTGACGCTGATCTTCTGCGCCGCGCTCTGGAGCCTCAACGGCCCCCTGATCAAGCTGCTCAGCCAGCCCGGGGAGAGCCTCCCCGCGATCACCATCGCCTGCTACCGTTCGCTCTTCGGCGGCGTGGTCTTTCTGCCGCTGGCCGTGCGCCGGTTCGGAACGCTGCGCAGCGTCGGCCCCCGCTGGTGGTTTGGCTCGGTGGTGGTGTTCACGCTGATGACCGTCTGTTTCGTGATTGCCACCACGCGGACCGCCGCCGCCAACGCCATCATCCTGCAATACACCGCGCCGGTTTGGGTCTTCCTGCTCGCCCCGCTGCTGCTGCATGAGCGCCCGCGGCCAAGCGACGGAGCCGTGCTCCTGCTGGCCATGAGCGGCGTTGCGATCATCTTCTTCGGGCATGCGACCGATGAGGTGCCCGCTCTGCTGCTCGGCCTGGCCAGCGGACTGGGCTTCGGCCTGGTGATCGTTACGTTACGTCGCTTCAGACAGGCCGACCCGATCGCGGTGGTCGCCCTCAACTTCATCGGCTCGGGGCTGTTGCTCGCCCCGGCGGTCGCCCTCTGGGGAACATTCCGAATCGCCTCGCCCCAGCAATTCGCCCTCGTCGCCGCCCTGGGCATCGTGCAGATGGCCGTCCCGTACTTGCTGTTCTCGTGGGCGTTGAAGTACGTCGAGGCGCACCGCGGCGCGTTGATCGTGCTGCTCGAAACAGTCTTTAACCCGCTGTGGACTTATCTGGTCGTGGGCGAGCCGGTCCCAACCCCCACGCTCGTGGGCGGGCCGTTGATCCTCACCGGGGTGCTCGCCTCGATGGTGTTTACCTGGCGGCGCGCAGCCAAAGCAACCACACCGGCGGCCTGACCAGCTGGCATCGGCTATTAGCCGGTGCCACACCTACTGCAACGGCCGGTACGGGGCCCGGCCGCTACATTCGCTATTCTCAATTCCCCCTTCGCTATTCGCCTAGCCCGGACTATTCATACCGCAGAGAGCGCGGAGAGCGCAGAGTGTTGTT